>JAXDHL010000239.1:0-3930 GCA_034664525.1 Solirubrobacteraceae bacterium | reverse complement strand
ACCATCCGAGCGCGCTCGTCGTCGAGGAGGCGGGCGTCGACCTCGTCCTGGTCGGCGACTCCGCCGCCAACAACGTGCTCGGCTATGAGGACACCGTGCCGGTGACGGTCGACGAGCTGCTGATGCTCTCGCGCGCCGTGCGCCGCGGCCTGAAGACCCCGATGCTGATCGGCGACCTGCCGTTCGGCTCCTACGAGGCTTCCGACGAGCAGGCGATCCTGACCGCCCAGCGCTTCGTCAAGGAGGCCGGCTGCGACGCGGTCAAGCTCGAGGGCGGCGGGGCGAGCGTCGAGCGCGCGCGGGCGATCGTGCGCGCCGGCATCCCGGTCATGGGCCACGTCGGGCTCACGCCCCAGACCGCGGTCGCGCTCGGCGGCTACCGCGCGCAGGGCCGGACGGCCGAGCGGGCCGCGCGGGTCATGCAGGATGCCCTGGACCTCCAGGACGCCGGCTGTTTCGCGGTCGTCTTCGAGGCCGTCCCCGCCGAGGTCACCGACCTCGTCATGCAGCAGCTGGAGATCGTCGTGATCGGCATCGGCGCCGGCCCGAGCACCGATGGCCAGGTGCTCGTGCTGCACGACCTCCTGAAGGTGCACACGGGTCACATCCCGAAGTTCGTGCGCCAGTTCGCCGACGTCCGCGGCGAGATGCTGCGCGGCGTCGAGGCCTACACCGAGGCGGTACGCACCCGGGAGTTCCCGGGGCCCGAGCACACCTACTCGATCCCGCCCGAGGAGCTCGAGCGGCTGAAGGCGCGCCCGCCGCGGCGCCGCAGCGTCACCTACGACTGGTAGCCGTCGATCACGACGCGGGAGGCGGAACCGGTCCCGCCTCCCGCAGCGCTACGCTCCCGCCCATGGCGCGCCTGTCGCAACTCTTCATGCCTCGCGAGCGGGAGTTCTACGACCTGTTCGAGGAGGCCGCGGCGAACATCGTCAAGGCCGCCGCGATGCTCGAGGAGATGCTCGAGTCCTGGCCCGAGAAGTCCGAGCTCGTTCGCGAGATCCTGCTCGCCGAGCAGGATGGCGACCGGATCACGCACGACATCATCCACAAGCTCAACGCGACGTTCGTGACGCCGTTCGAGCGCGTGGACATCCTCGCGCTCGCCTCCGGCCTCGACGACATCCTCGACTTCACCGAGGAGGTCGCGGACTTCCTGGGGCTGTACCGGATCGAGGCCCCGATGGACCAGGCGATCGAGCTCGCGAAGGTCCTGCACGCGGCCTGCCGGCAGATCGCCGCCGCCCTGCCGCGCCTGCGGACGCTGCAGGACCTGTCGCACTACGTCGTCGAGATCCACCGCCTGGAGAACGATGGCGACCGGATCGAGCGCATGGCGCTGGCCTCCCTGTTCGAGCGCGCCGTCGATCCGATGTTCGTCATCCGCTGGAAGGACATCTTCGAGCGGCTGGAGTCCGCCGTGGACGCCACCGAGCAGGTGGCCAACACGCTGCAGGGCATCGTCCTCAAGAACTCCTAGCGCGACCCCGGTCCCACGGTGCACAGCGACCTCATCCTGGTGATCGTCGTCGGAACGGCGCTGGCGTTCGACTTCACCAACGGCTTCCACGACACCGCGAACGCCGTCGCGACGTCGATCTCCACCCGCGCGCTGAGCCCGCGAGTGGCGGTGGCGATGTCGGCGATCCTGAACTTCGTCGGCGCCTTCCTGTCGCTCGCGGTCGCCGCGACGATCGCCACGGGGATCGTCAACGCCGACCTGATCACCCCCGAGATCGTCTTCGCCGGCCTGATCGGCGCGATCTTCTGGAACCTCCTGACGTGGTACTTCGGCCTGCCGTCGTCGTCGTCGCACGCGCTGATCGGCGGCGTGGTGGGCGCGACGCTGGCCGCGAACGGCACGAAGGGCGTCCAGGGCGACGGGCTGGTCGAGAAGGTGATCGTGCCCGCGCTGATCGCCCCGGTGCTCGCGTTCGTCGTCGCCGGCCTGGGCATCCTGATCTGCTACCGGATCGTCGGCCGGCGCCCGCCCGGGACGGTCAACCGCAGCTTCCGCCACGGACAGATCATCACCGGCAGCCTGTTCTCGCTCGCCCATGGCACGAACGACGCGCAGAAGACGATGGGGATCATCTTCCTCGCGCTCGTCGCCAACGGAAACCTCAGCGCCGGCGACTCCGTGCCGACCTGGGTCGTGCTGTCAGCCGCCACGGCGATCGCGGCCGGCACCTACGTCGGTGGCTGGCGCATCATCCGGACGGTCGGCTCGCGCATCATCAAGATGGATCCCGCACAGGGCTTCGCCACGCAGGCGGCCGGTTCCGTGGTCATCCTCTCGGCCTCGCACGTCGGCTTCCCGCTGTCGACCACGCACGTGATCAACGGCGCCATCATGGGGGCCGGCGCCGCGAAGCGCGTCTCCGCCGTGCGCTGGGGGGTGGCGGGAAACATCGTGTTGGCGTGGGTGCTCACGCTGCCCGCCGCCGCCGCCGTCGGCGCGCTCACCTACGGGGTGACGCGCATCTTCGGCAACGGGGCGACCGGGCCGGTCGTCGTCTCGGCCGTGCTCACCCTGCTGCTCGTCTATGCGCTCAGCCGTCGCCTGCTGACCAACCGGGCCGTCGCCGCGAGGGCCTGAGCCGATGCTCGCCGTCATCGACTGGGGCCTCATCGGCCAGGTCATCTGGGTGTCGCTGGTGATGGGGGTCGGGGTGACCGCGCTGTTCTCGCTGGCGATCTACGGCGGCAGCCGGGCCAGCGAGGCGCGGCGCACGGGCAGCGGGGCTGCGGCCGCGTACGCCGCGCTGAGCGGGTTCGCGCTGCTGGTGTTCGCCGCCGCCGTGGTGTTCGCGATCACCGTGATCCTGCAGAAGGGCTAGTACTCGATCGCCTTGATCACGCGGGCGGGCGAGCCGACCGCGATCGAGCGCGGCGGCAGGTCGCGCGTGACGACCGCGTTGGCGCCGATCACGCAGCGCTCCCCGACGGTCACGCCGCTCGTGATGACGACGTTCGCGCCGCACCAGACGTTGTCGCCGACGCGGGTCGGGCCCTTCGACGTGAAGCCCTGGTAGGGCACGGGCCGCCCCGGGTCGTCGAAGCGGTGGTCGGCGTCGGTGACGAAGCAGCCGTTGGCGAACATGCAGTGGTCGCCGATCTCGACGAGGTCCAGCGCCGCGACCATCACCCCGAGGTTCAGGAACGAGCCGGTGCCGATGCGGATCCGCGCCGGCGCCGCGCCGGTCAGCCACACACCGGGCTCGAAGAGCACGTGCTCGCCGAGTTCGAGGCGCCCGTCGCGCAGCATCTCGAGCGCGTCGCCGTGCAGCGGCATGCGCGCGAACGCCCGCCGGCGCGCGAGCTCGACGTGCAGCCGCGCGCGGTTCCACGGCAGCGATCCGCGCTGGTACCACCGCCATTTCTGGAGGTACAGCTTCACGTCGGCGGCGTCCATCGGCGTCACTTCGCGTGGAGGATGTCATGCAGTTCCACGTAAGGCCGCCCATAACGCGATGGGAAAGCAGGATCCGGGTTACACCCCTCGTCCAGCCCAGCACGACCGATTCTTGGAGGTGTCCCTCGTGCGGCGGATCTTCGCCCCGCTGACCGTGGCTCTCGCAGCCGCGGTTCTCCCGACGTCAGCCAACGCCGCCGTGGCGCACACCGTGCAGCCCGGCGAGACGCTGTGGACCATCGCGTCCGCGAACAACCTGACCAACCGCGCCCTCGCGGCGTACAACCAGCTCGCGCCGGAGGGCAACGTCATCCTCGGCTCGACGGTGATGGTCCCGACCGTGGCCGAGGCGGCCGCGGCCATGGCTGCCGCCGGGATGACCCCCGGCGTGTCGTCGACCTCGACCTCGACCTCGACCGGCACGACGACGCCGGTCGCGGCCACGTCGACGGCCGCGCCCGCGCCGATGGGCGGCTACACCGTCCGCTGGGGCGACACGCTGTCCGGCCTCG
>JAXDHL010000238.1:0-5671 GCA_034664525.1 Solirubrobacteraceae bacterium | reverse complement strand
GACCTCAAGCGTGGCCGTAGACCGGCACGGCCGCGCCCGAGGTCGGCTTGGAGTCCTCCGACAGCAGGAACGCGATCACCTTCGCGATCTCCGCCGGCGCGACCATCGGCGCGCCCTCGCGCATCGTGCGCCGGTTGGCCGGCGTGTCGATCACCGACGGGAGGATCGCGTTGCAGCGCACGCCGGCGGCCTTGCCCTCCTCGGCGACGACCTGGGCGAACGCCGTCACGGCCGCCTTGGAGGCGCAGTAGCCGGCCGCGCCCGCGAACGGACGCAGCGATGCGCGCGTGGACACGCAGACGATCGAGCCGCCCCCGCCCGCGCCCAGCACCGGCAACGCCGCCTGCACGACGAGGTACGTCGGCCGCAGGTTGAGCCGGAACAGCGCCTCGAAGTCCTCGATCGGCGTGTCGGCCACCGGCTGGCCGTCGGCGAAGCCGCCGACGAGGTTCACCACGCCGCGCAGGTCGCCGCCGGCCGCCTCCACGCACGCGCGCGCGGACGCGGGATCGAAGAGGTCGGCCTGGACGAGCTCGAGGCGCTCGTGCCCGGCCACCCGCTCCAGCTCGTGCTCGGCGATCCAGGGGACGACGACGCGCCAGCCGCGTTCGAGGAGCTCGGCGGTCACGGCGGACCCCAGCCCGCCCGTGCCGCCCGTGACGAGGGCGGTCGACATTTTGCGCAGCGTACCCGTCGAAAATGCGTCCGACCGCGCGACTACCGTCCGCGACGCCATGTGCCTCAGCGACCTCACCGACGGCCAGGACTGCGAGCTCTTCCTCGTCCTGCGCGCCCGTGAGGAGCGCACCAAGCGCGACGGCACGCGCTACCTCAAGCTGACGCTCGGGGACCGCAGCGGCACCATCCCGGCGGTCATGTGGGATGGGATCGACGCAGTGCCGGAGGCCTGCCGCTCGGGCTCGGTCGTCCGGGTCGAGGGCCGGTTCGAGCGCCATCCGCGCTTCGGGCCCGAGCTCACGGTGACCGCGCTGCGGCTTGCCCGGCCTGGCGAGGCGGAGCTGGACGCGCTGACCGCCGGCCCGCCGCTGAGCGCCGAGCAGATGGAGGCCGACCTGCGGACGCTGATCGCCACGGTCCAGTGCCAGCACCTGCGCGGCCTGCTGAAGGCGGTGTTCGCCCCGGGGTCGGAGACGTGGGCGCTGTACCGCGAGGCGCCGGCCGCGAAGTACTTCCACCAGGCCTACCGGCACGGGCTGCTCGAGCACTCGCTGTCGGTGGCACAGGGCGTGTCGAGCATGTCGGCGACGTTCCCGGGGATCGACCGCGACGTGGCGGTGACCGGGGCGCTGCTGCACGACATCGGCAAGCTCGACGCCTACACGGCGGATCCGCTGGCGATCGACATGACCGATCTCGGCAAGCTGCACGGGGAGATCCCGCTCGGCTACTACCGGGTGCGGCGGCTGATCGAGGAGCTGCCCGGCTTTCCCGGGCGCACCGCCGCCGCGGTGCTGCACATCATCCTCAGCCACCACGGGACGCTCGAGCACGGCTCGCCCGTCGTCCCCTGCACGCGCGAGGCGACGCTCGTGCACATGATCGACAACCTCGGCGGCCGCCTCGGCTCCTTCGACCGGATCGAGAAGGAGCTGCCGGAGGGCGCGGAGTGGTCGGGCTTCGACCGGGCGCTGTCCGGGTCCGCCTGGTTCGGCGACCGGCACGCGGCATGACCGCGTAGCCGGCGGGGACGGCCGGCGTCAGTCGCCCAGCGCGCGGTCGAGGATCGCCGAGAGATCCTCGACGGCGTGGTGGATGCGCTCGGCGTAGTCGCGCCGGTCGGCGTCGGAGATCTCCCGCTCGGCGGCCAGCAACTGCGCGAAGCCGCCGATCACGACGAGCGGCGAGCGCAGGTCGTGGCGCAGCCGGTGCAGATCGTCGCCGCTCAGACCGCCGCCGGGGTCGCCCATCAGGGCGTCACGCCGTCGATCAGTCCGTCGCGCAGGGCGATCGCGATCGCGTGCACGCGGTTGCGCGCCTCGAGCTTGCTCATCGCGTTACGGATGTGGGTCTTCACGGTCTCGGCGGACAGGAAGAGCCGGTCGGCGACCTCGTCGCCGGTCAGCCCACCGGCCAGCAGACCGATGATCTCGCGCTCGCGCGTGGAAAGCGAGGACCGCTGGGTGGCCCGGCGCGAGAACAGCGACGCGCGCAGCCGCGGATCGACGTAGGTCCCGCCGGCGGCGACGATCCGGATCGCGTCCAGCAGCTCCGCCGGGGCGCCCTCCTTGAGCGCGTAGCCGCGCGCCCCCGCGTCCAGCCCGTCGAGCAGCACCTCGATATCGCTCGAGCCCGTGTAGAGGACGACGTTGCGGTCCCCGTCCTCGAGCAGCAGGTCGCGGGTCAGCGCGATGCCGGACTCCGACCCGAGGGCGATGTCGACGACCGTGACGTCCGGCTCGTGCTCGCGCACCATCGCCAGCCCCGCGGCCGAGTCGCCCGCCGTGGCGACGACGTCGCAGCCCTCGCGCCCCAGCAGCAGCTCGAGCCCCTGGCGCAGGGCCTGATGATCTTCGATCAGCGCGAGGCGGATTGGCACCATTACGCTCCCATCGGCATCCGGCCCACCCCGCTGAAGAGCTTTTTAGCCGTCCGTTTCCCAGTAGATCAGCGAGATCGTACGCTGACTGACGGTCTGTCAGCATTGGTGGCACATCGCCCGGTCCGTTCCGAAAGCGCGCAAAGAGCGCGGCGAAACGGTGCCGGCCGCGCCGTCGCCTTCCCGGGTCGGCCGCGCTCGATCTATGGTGATCGCACCTTGGCCAAGGACACCGAGAAGCTCATCCGCCAGCTGTCGCTGATCTCCTACCTGATGGCAGAGCGGCGACCCGTGACGGCGACGGAGATCCGTCGCGACGTCGAGGGGTACTCCGACATGACGGAGGACGCCTTCGCGCGCCGCTTTTACGCCGACCGCGCCGAGCTGGACTCGCTGGGCATCCAGCTCTCCGTCGACAAGCCCGCCGACGGCTTCTCCGAGCAGGAGAACTACTCGCTCGCCCGCGAGGCGTTCCACCTGCCGGCGATCGCGTTCACCGATTCCGAGCTCGCATCGCTGCAGACGGCGCTGAGCCTCCTCGACGGCGAGTTCGCCTACGCGGAGCCGCTGCGCCTGGCGCTGCAGCAGATCACGTGGGGCCGCCCGAGCCCGCTCGACCTGCCGCACCAGCGCACGGTCGGGCTCGGCATCACCGCCGCCGCCGGCGGCCACGAGATCTCGCAGCGGATCGCCAAGATCGACACGGCGATCTACCGCCGCAAGCGCGTCGAGTTCGAGTACTACTCGATGGGCCGCGACGAGACCGCGCTGCGCCGCATCGACCCGTACCACCTGTCCTTCGAGGGCGGCCAGTTCTACCTCGTCGGCCACGACCACGATCGCGGCGCCGAACGCAAGTTCCGCCTCGACCGCATCCAGGGCAAGGTCGCCTACGCGAGCAAGGCCGAGCACGACTTCTCGCGGCCGGAGGACTTCGATCCGCGCAAGTACGTCAACGGGATCCCGTGGCAGCTCGGGGAGGCCGTCGGCACCGCCGAGATCTGGGTCTCCGACCTGATCGCCTGGCAGGTCGAGCGCCACTTCTCCGCCTACGGCGCCGTCACGCCCGGCGACGACGGGGGCGCGATCTTCCGCACCGACTACGCGATCCCGCGGCTGCTGATCGGCTGGGCGTTCTCGTTCGGCGAGCACGCGCGGATCCTCGGGCCGGCCCCGCTGGTCGCCGAGGCGCGCACGCGCCTGGACCGGATCGTCGAGGGCCACGCCGGCGACCCGGCCGTGGTGATCGACGAGGCCGCCATCGCCCGCGCCCGCGCGCGCACTGCCACGCCCGAGGACGAGCCCGAGCCGCGCAGCCGCTCGCGCGCCGAGGCCGCCATCCGGCCGGAACGCTTCGCGCGCCTGGTGACGCTCGCCTCCGTGCTCATCCGCGCCGGCCGCGACGGCGAGCGCCTGCGCGTCGCCGCCGTGCTCGACCAGCTGAAGATGTCCGAGCAGGAGTTGCGCGAGGACCTCAACGTGCTCAACGTCGTCAACTTCGGCGGCGGCACCTACGTGCTCTACGCGGAGATCCTGCCCGGCGGCGAGATCGAGGTCGACACCGAGCCCTACTCGGACACCTTCGACCGCCCGGCCCGCCTGCTGCCGATCGAGGCCAAGGCGCTCGTCGGCGCGATCGATTTGATCGGCGACCACCTGCCCGCCGGCCAGCTTGACTCGGCGCGCGCGAAGATCGTGACGGCGCTCGGCGAGGACCCGGTCCGCGAGGGCCTGCAGGTCACCGCCGCCGGCGCCGACGACTCGGAGCGAGCGCGCGTGATCGCCGGCGCGATCGAGGACCGCAGCCTGCTCGACCTCGAGTACGTGGACTCGGAGGGCAACTTCACCCACCGCATCATCGAGCCGTACGCGCTGATCAACGGCCGCGAGGGCTGGTACGTCACCGCCTACGACCCGGCCAAGGAGGACACGCGCCACTTCCGCCTGGACCGGCTGAAGTCCGTGCGCATGACCGGCGAGCACTACGAGCCGCGGCCCGACCTCGACCCCGTGGCCGACGTCGAGGGCTGGCCCCGCACGGGCGAGGTCGCCGGGTCGCGGCTCGCGCGCGTGTGGATCTCCGCCGCGCAGGCGCGCTGGATCCGCGAGCAGCGCACGGTGGTGGCCGAGCTCGAGGACGGCTCGATCGTGGTCGAGTGGACGTTCAAGGGCGAGGGGTATCTGCGCAAGGGGATGCTGGGCGAGGCCGGTGACGCCGCCGTGCTCGAGCCGGCAGACCTGCGCGAGGCCGTGCTGCAGGCGGCCGAGCGGCTCCTGGTGAAGTGAGCCGCCGCGGCCAGATCGTCCTCAGCGACGACGAGCTCGCCGCCTTCCTCGACGAGCAGCGGGTCCTGACCTGCGCGACGCTCGGCCGCGACGGCTGGCCGCACCTGATGCCGCTCTGGTACACGGTCCGCGACGGGACCGTGTGGGCGTGGACGTACGGCAAGTCGCAGAAGGTCGTCAACCTGCGCCGCGACCCGCGCTGCACGCTGCAGATCGAGGCCGGCGACAGCTACGACCAGCTGCGCGGGGTGATGTTCAAGGCCGAGGCGCGGATTCACGACGACCTCGACACCGTGGCCGAGTTCGGCATCGAGCTGGCCGAGCGCTACGGCGGCGGCGGAGGCCTCCCGGCCGACGCACGCGAGGCGTTGCGACGGCAGGCGGCCAAGCGGGTCGCGCTCGAATTCGTCGAGCGCGGCCGGGCCACCTGGGACCACCGCAAGCTCGGCGGCCGGTACTAACGCCGTTCTAGGCAGCGCCCGCGCGGTCTGGAAGCATCGCGCCAGTGCTAAAACGTGGCCCGGAGCGGGTGGCCGACGGCGTCGCGGCGTTCCAGGGAACGCTCCGCAACCGCGACCTGCTCCGCACGCAGTCGGCGTTCGGCCTCGTCTGGGCGAGCGAGTGGGCGTTCACCGTCGCGCTGTCGGTGCTGGCGTTCGGCGACGGGGGCGCCGCCGCGGTGGGTCTCGTCGCCGCCCTGCGGATCGCGCCGGGCGCCGTGCTCACCCCGGTCGCGACCGCGCTCGCCGACCGCCTGCCGCGCGACCGGATCCTGATCGGCGCCGGGGGGCTGCGCGCGGTTGCGACCGCGGCTGCCGCCCTCGCCGC
>JAXDHL010000237.1:0-12757 GCA_034664525.1 Solirubrobacteraceae bacterium | reverse complement strand
TGGATCGGCGTGGCGCTGACCGCCGCCGGCCTGGCGATCCTCGCGGCCACGCTGGGGAACGCGGCCGACTCCAAGCACGCCGACTGGACCGCCGGCACGCTCGTCGCCTACACCGGCGCGCTGACCGTGCTCGCGCTGCTGTGCTGCTCGGCGGTGACGGACGACCCGCCGCGCGCCGGGCCCGTGCTCGGCGTCGCCGCCGGCCTGCTGTGGGGCGCGAGCGACGTGTCGATCAAGGCGCTGTCCGGCCGCCTCGGCGACCTCGGGCTCGCCGTGCTGGTGCACCCGCTCGCGCTGGTCATCCTCGTGCTCAGCCTGATCGGCCTGGTCGTCAGCGCTCGCTCGCTGCAACTCGGCCCGGTGGTGCCCGTGATCGCGATCACGACCGCGGTCGGCAACGTGGTCACGATCGCCTCCGGCCCGATCGTCTTCGGTGAGCCGATGCCGGACTCGACCGGCGGCGCCGTGCTGCGCATCGCCGCCTTCGCGCTGGTCTGCGCGGCCGCCGCGCTGACCCCTGGCCCCGTGGACCCGGACATCCGCTCCGGGCGCCCGTCGCCGGCGGCGTCCACGCCCTGATTCGTGAACCGCAGATGAAGCGGCGCGGTTCGCGCTTGCGCGCCGACCGCCGCACCCCGTAGCTTCTCCGGCTTCTAGGGGCGAGGGAGACGCGTGCTAGGACGGGTTGTCAGCGGCGGGGCGGACAGGTTCCGCGCGTCGATGACGGACATCGGGGACATGGGGATCCTCACGGGCAAGACGCTCGTCAGTGCCCTGCGCCCGCCCTACAGCTACGGCAACGAGTTCGTCTACCAGTTCCTGTTCGCCCTGCGCGTGTGCTGGTTCCCGATGATCCTCGCCTCGGTCGCGTTCACGTACGGGCCGTCGGGCGTGCAGGCCGCCGGCTTCCTGAACCTGTTCGGCGCGCTGGACCGCCTGGGCGGGCTGTTCATCCTCGCCGTCGTGCGCGAGTTCGCGCCGCTGGTGTGCGCGATCGTGATGGCCGGGGTGGCCGGCACGGCCATGTGCGCCGACCTCGGCGCGCGCAAGATCCGCGAGGAGCTCGACGCGCTGCAGGTGCTGGGCATCGACCCGATCAAGAACCTCGTCGTCCCGCGCTTTTTGGCGCTGATGCTGGCGACCGGCCTGTTCAACATCTACGCGGTCATCTTCGGCACGTTCGGCGGGGTGCTGGTGACGCTGACGAACAAGGCGCCGCTCGGCCCGTTCTTCAACACCTACTTCTCCAACGCGACGACCACCGAGCTGTGGGGCTCGCTGCTGAAGACGACGCTCTTCGGCGCCATCATCGCGATCGTCTGCTGCTACAAGGGGCTGACCGCCAAGGGCGGGTCCGAGGGCGTCGGCCGGGCGGTCAACCAGGCGGTGGTGATCGCGTTCGTGGCCATCGGCGCGTTCAACTACGTCTTCACCCAGACGCTGCTCGCGACGCATCCCGAGCTGTCGGCGGTCCGCTGAGCCATGGCGTTCGCGCGCTCCGGGCTGGAGGCGTTCGGCGACATGCTGGCGTTCTGCGGGCGCATCCTGGCCGGCATCTTCGGCGGCCGCGTCCTGAAGTTCATCGGGGAGACGCTGCGCCAGGCCGGCATCCTGGTCACCGGCTCGGTGGCGATCATCATGCTGCTGGTCTTCATCCTCGGCCTGCAGTGCGGGATCGAGGGCGCGTACGCGAGCCGCACGATCGGCGCGCCGTCGGTCTCGGGCGCGTTCACCGCGCTGTGCGACCTGCGTGAGGTGACCCCGTACGCGTTCGGCTACATGATGGCCGCCAAGGTCGGGACGGGCTTCGTCGCCGAGCTCGGCTCGATGCGGATCTCCGACGAGATCGACGCGCTGGAGGTGCTCGGGCTGGACTCGGTCGTCTACCTCTGCGCGACCCGTCTGCTGGGCATGTGGCTGGTGCTGCCGTTCGTGTACATCGCGGCGATCACGTTCGGCTTCGTCGGCTCCTACATCGCCGTCGTGCGCCAGATCGGGGAGGTCTCGGCCGGCGGGTACTTCCAGATCTTCTGGCAGTTCCAGAACCCGGTCGACCTGATCTACAGCGCGATCAAGGGCATGTCGATGGCGACCTTCATCGTGCTGGTCGGCTGCTACTACGGCTACCACGCGGCCGGCGGGCCGGTGGGCGTCGGAACGGCGACCGCCCGCTCGATGGTCGTCAACATCATCGGCATCCACGCGATCGGGATGCTCGGCACCCAGCTGTTCTGGGGCGGCAACCCGCGAGCGCCGATCGGCGGATGACCGCCAACCGCCTGATCGCGTTCGTGGCGCTGGCGGCGGCGGCCGTCGTGCTGCTGGTGGTCCTGGTGGGCGGCGGCAGCTACACCGTGCACGCGCGGTTCGTCGACGCCGGCCAGATGGTCACGGGCGGCCTCGTCGAGGTCGGCGGGCGCCCGGTCGGCAAGGTGAAGGCGGTCACGCTCGCCCCGAACGGCACGGCCGACCTCGAGATGGCGATCTCGGACGCGGAGTGGGATCCGCTGCGCCGCGGGACGATCGCGCGCGTCCGCACGGTCGGCCTGTCCGGCGTCGCCAACCGCTACATCGAGCTCACGCCCGGCCCGTCCACCGGCGCGCGGATCCCCGACGGCGGCGTCCTGTCGACCGCGGAGACGCGGCCGATCATCGACCTCGACACGTTCTTCAACGCGCTCGACCCGCCGACCCGGGCCCGGCTGCAGCGGATCATCCGCAACGGCTCGCAGGTCTTCGCGGGCTCGGAGACGCAGGCCAACACGGCGTTCGGGTACCTCGCCCCCGCGCTCGCCGAGAGCGACCAGCTGGCCGACGAGCTCTCGCGCGACCGCTTCGCCGTCGACAAGCTGCTGACCACGGGAGCGACGACCGCCCGCGCACTCGCCGACCGCCGCTCGGACATCACCCAAGGCATCACGACGACCGCCGCGACGATGCGCGCGATCGCCGCCGAGCGCCAGGCGCTGGCCGACTCGCTGGACCGCGCGCCGAAGCTGTTCAACCGCGCCGGCGGCATCTTCGGCGGGCTGAAGGCGACGCTGGTGACGGTCCGGCCGGCGCTGCGTGAGACGCGGCCGGTCGCGCCCAGGCTCGCCGCCGTCCTGCGGCGCCTGGTCCCGGTCTCCCGCGCCGCCCGCCCCGTGCTCGCCGACGCCACGGCGATCCTGCCGGCGCTGACGGAGACGCTGCGCGGGGCCCCGAAGCTCGCGCGCGTCGCCGTTCCGGCGCTGGTCTCGACCACCTCGTCGCTGGCGGTCTCCCAGCCCGTGATCGACGGCCTGCTGCCCTACGTGCCCGACCTCGTCGGCGGTCTCGTCAACGGCTTCGGCGGCAAGCAGACCGGCTACTACGACGCCAACGGCAACTACGGCCGCATCTCCGTCCAGGGCGGCACCGCGACGCTGACCGGCGGGCTCGGCGGCGGCCGGCTCGCCTCCGGCCTGCTGCCGGGCTACAGCACGGGCCACGACGCGCGCTGCCCGGGCGGCGCGACCGAGCCGGCGAACGACAGGTCCAACCCGGTCGCCAGCGCGTTCTGCAACCCGGCGGACGACCTGAAGTGAGACGGATCGCCGCCTCCGCGCTCGGGTTGCCGGCGGTCATCGCCGCGCTGCTCGCGATCGCCGGCGCGCCGGCGCGCAGCGCCGACACCTACCGCGTCGACGCGATCTTCGACACCGCGAAGGGCGTCATCCCCGGCCAGCTCGTCAAGATCGCCGGCGCGCGCGTCGGCACGATCGACGACGTCCAGCTGACCAGGGACTACAAGGCGCGGATCGTGATGCTGGTGCCGCGCAAGTTCGCGTTCCGCTCGGACGCGAGCTGCAACATCCAGCCCGAGGGGCTGATCTCGGAGAACTTCGTTCAGTGCGATCCCGGCACGCCGTCGAAGCGCCCGCTCGAGCGCCGGGGCGCCCTCCCGCCGACCGTCCCGGTGCAGCGCACGAGCGTCCCGGTCAGCCTGACCGACCTGTTCCGGATCTTCCAGGCCGACGTGCGGCAGCGCTTCACCGTCGCGGTCGCGGCGGTCGGCGGCGGCCTCGCCGCCCGCGGCGGCGACCTCAACGCGATCCTGCTGCGCGCCAACCCGACGCTGGCGGCGATCCGCAAGCTGACGGGCGACCTCGCCGCCCAGAAGGCGACGCTGCGCCGGGCTGTCGTGGACTCCGACAAGGTGATCGCGTCGCTGGCCGCCGAGCGCGGCGACGTCAAGGGCTTCATCGACCAGGCCGCGCGGGTGACCACCCGCACCGCGAGCCGCAGCACCGAGCTCGCGGACGCGATCCGCCGCCTCCCCGCCCTGCTCGACGCCACCGATCCGGCCGTCGCCAACCTCGACCGCCTGACCCGCGACGGCCGGCCGCTGCTCGGGCGCCTGCGCGCAGCCACGCCGTCGCTCGAGCGCCTGCTCGGCCAGGTGGGCCCGTTCGCCGCCGCCGGCACGCCGGCGCTCGCGCAGCTCGGCGGTGTCTCCAAGCTCGGCATCGAGGTCGCCCGCGACGCGCGGCCGGTCACCAGCCGCCTGGCCCCGTTCAGCGCCGCCGCCATCCCGGCAGGCGCGGCGCTCGCCTCCACGCTCGTCGACCAGCGCGATCGCGGCTTCGTCGAGAACCTCAACGCGTTCGCCTACTACGGCGCCGCCGCGCAGGCCCGCTACGACGCGACGTCGCACATCTTCCCGGCGCACCCCGAGCTGACCACCTGCGCCGGGTACGCCACCGCCCCGGTCGCCGGCTGCAACGCGTTCTACGGCGGCGCGCGGACCGCGGCGGGCACGGCGACGGCGCGCCGCAAGCACCCGGCGACCAGGCGCCCGGCCCCGGCGGCGACCGCCGCCCCGGTGCCGTCCGTCAAACCCAGGGTGCCGAAGCTGCCCAAGCCGGTCCAGGACCTCGCGGACCAGCTCCAGCAGACGCTCGGCAAGACGCTGCCGCCGCCGCTGCGCGACGCGCTGGGCGACCCCGCGCCGAGTCAGCAGACCCTCAACGACCTCACCGACTTCCTGCTGGGCAAGTGAACCGCACCGGCAACGATCGCGCAGGCGCGCTCACGAACCCCGTCCTCGTCGGCGCGTCGATCGTCATCGCGCTCGTGATCGGCGTGTTCCTGTCCTACAACGCCAACAAGGGCCTGCCGTTCGTCCAGACGTACAAGCTGACCGCGGACGTGCCCGACGCGGCCGAGCTGGTGGTCGGCTCCGAGGTCCGGATCGGCGGCTTCCGCGTCGGTCAGGTCAACGGCATCGAGGCCGTGCCGCCGAAGGACGACAAGCCGCCGTACGCGCACCTGCTGATGGACCTCGACGGGACGATCACGGGCATCCCCGCCGACACCGTCGTGCGCGTGCGCCCGCGCTCGCTGCTCGGCGCGAAGTTCGTCGAGCTCGAGCCGGGCACCGGCAAGCAGCTCGCCAGCGGCGCCGCGCTGCCGCTCGGCAACGCGCGGGCGACGCCGGAGCTCGACGAGACCTTCAACACGTTCGACGCCGCGACCCGCAAGGGCCTGCAGGGCACGATCCGGGCGTTCGGGGACGCGACGGCCGGCCGCGGGCCGGACCTCAACCGCTCGATCGCCGCCATGCGCCGGCTGCTGCCCCCGCTGCAGCGCGTCTCGGCGACGCTGGCCGACAAGCGCACGAACCTCGACGGCTTCGTGGCTGGGGTGGCGAGCGCGATGGGCGCGCTGGCGCCGGTCTCCGACGACCTCGGCCGGCTGTTTCGCAACGGCGCGGTCACGCTGAAGGCGATCGACGGCGCCGGCCCGGCGCTCGAGCAGGGCCTGGCCCGGCTGCCCGCCACGGAGGCGCTCGGCACCACCGCGCTGCGCGACATCACGCCGGCGGCCGGCGACCTGGCCGACCTCGCGGTCGCGCTGCGCGACGGCACCACGAAGTTGCCGTCGACCGTCGACCGGCTGTCGCGCGCGCTCGCGGCCGGCACGCGGACGCTGCGCCGCACGAGCCGGTTCACGGCGCCGCTGACCAGGACGCTGCAGTCGCTCGAGGTCATCGCCACCGACGCGCGCGCCCCCAGCGCGCTCGCCGGCCTCACCACGACCGTGCGGCTGCTGCGGCCGACGCTCACGGACCTCCAGGCGGCGCAGCTCCACTGCAACGTCGGCGGCCTGTTCGCCCGCAACACGAGCAGCGCGGTCACCCGCGGCGACGCGCTCGGCAGCTGGCTGTCGTTCGTGCCGATCATGCGCTCCCAGCAGTCCGACCACGAGCGCAAGCCGGATCCCGACCTGCACGTGGACACCGTCCCCACGCTCAACGGCACCGAGTGCGAGTCCGGCAACGAGCCCTACAGCCCGGGCCAGGTCATCGGCTCGCCGGCGGGTGCGCAGCCGAACACCACCGAGGAGACGAGGCCGCCCGCCGACGCGACCGCGCGCGCCGCCAAGGCCGGCCTGCTCGACCGCATCCCGGGGGCGACGCGATGACCGTCGTCGAGCGCCCCGGCCGGCACCCGCCGGCGTTGCCCAGACGCCCGCGCCGGCGCCGGCCGCGCAACCGCCTGCGGATCGGGCTGCTCGGCGTGCTCGCGCTCGCCGTCATGGTCTACGGCGTCTTCACGAAGCGGATCCCGTTCCTGCACGGCTACCGCGTGACGGCCGTCTTCGAGTCCTCGAACCAGCTCACGCCGGGCTTCTCCCCGGTGCGGATCGCGGGCGTCACCGTCGGCAAGGTCGTCTCGGTCGACAGCGGACCCGGCGCCACCACCAAGGTGACGATGGAGCTCGAGGACTCGGCGCTGCCGCTGCACACCGACGCGCGCGCCCGCATCCGGCCGCGGCTGTTCCTCGAGGGCGGCTTCGCGGTCGAGCTGCAGCCGGGCAGCCCGAGCGCGCCCGAGCTCGGCGACGGCGACACGATCGGTCTCGCGCAGACCGCCATCCCGGTCCAGTTCCACCAGATCCTGTCGTCGTTCACGCACCCGACGCGCGACGACCTGCGCGCGCTGCTCACCGAGTTCGACCGGTCGCTCGGCAGCGGCGGCGCGCGGGCGCTGAGCAAGACCTGGAGGCCGCTGTCGCCGCTGCTGCGCGACACCGCGTGGGTCGGCGAGGCCGCCCGCGGCGCGCGCCCGCACGACGCGTCCGGCACGATCCGCTCGACCTCGAGGATCACCGGCGCGCTGGCGTCCAAGGACGCCGAGCTGCGGGGGCTGGTCAGCTCGCTCGCCCGCACGACCACGACGCTGGCGGCGCACGACACCCAGGTGGCCGCCTCGATCCGCCAGATCGACGGGCTGCTGAGCGACCTGCCGCCGTTCCTGGACGCGATCGACCGTGGCGTGCCGGCCACGAAGCGCTTCGTCGCCGCCCTGCGCCCGTCGCTGCGCGCCGCGCCGCCCGTGCTCGACCACACCGCCGGGGTCCTCGACCAGCTCGGCGGGCTGGTATCGGCCAAGGAGCTGCCGCAGCTGGTGCGCACGCTCGGCCCGTCCGTGCGCAAGCTGCCGACGCTCGAGACCCGGCTCGACGGCCTGTTCCCGCTCGTCACCCCGGTCACCGACTGCGTGCGCGACAAGGCGATCCCGGTGCTGCAGGCCAAGGCGCCGGACGGCTCGCTGTCCAGCGGGCAGCCGATCTGGGCCGATCTCGCGCACGCGTTCGTCGGCCTGGCCGGCGCCGGCCAGAGCTTCGACGCCAACGGGTTCAACGTCCGCTACCTGGCCGGCGCCGGCGAGACCTCGGTCACGACCGGCAGCCTGCCCGGCCTCGGCAGGCTCGCGGGGCTGACCACCGCGCCGGTCACCGGCGCCCGCCCGCTGTGGCTCGGCCCGGGCGTCACGCCGCCGTTCCGGCCCGACGTCCCGTGCGCCGACTCGCCGGTCGCCGACCTCTCGCAGCGCGCCGGCGGCGGCACGGCCCGCAACGAGCGCTCCAGCCCGGTCACGCGGCCGCGCCGGACGCTGACCGCCGGCGACCTGCGCAGCGCGATCAAGCAGTACACCCGCGGCCTGAAGCGGGTGAAGCCGTGAAGCGCGCGCTGCGAGCCTACGGGCGCTTCGTCGCCGCGATCCTGTTCCTCGCGCTGCTGGCGACCGCGTCGGGCACCTACATCCTGATCAACCAGCGCCTGAGCACCCCGCTGCAGGACCGCTACACGATCTACGCCGACCTGCCGTCGTCGTCCGGCCTCACGCCCGGTCTCGGGCAGGCCGTCAACGTCGCGGGCGTCCGCGTGGGGCAGATCTCCGGCGCCAGGCTGGTCAACGGCATCGCCCGGATCTCGCTCGAGATCGACCCGCACAAGCTGCCGCGCGTGTACGGGAACTCGACCGCCGCGCTGGTCCCGAACACGCCGCTGAAGGACATGCTGCTCGAGCTCGGGCCCGGCGGCCCGCCGTCCAAGCCGCTCCCCGACGGCGGCGTCATCCCCGTGTCGCGCACCGATCCGCCGATCGACTCCGACGAGCTGACCAGCGCGCTCGACGCCGACACCCGCGACTTCCTGCAGCTGCTGGTCGCCGACGCCGCCACGGGCACGCGCGGCCGCGGCGGCGCCGTCAACCAGCTGTTCAAGGCGCTGCAGCCGACGACGCGCCAGCTCGGCGAGGTCGCCGCGGCGCTGGCCGGCCGGCGGCACGAGCTCAAGCGGCTGGTCGGCAACCTCGCCATCCTCACCGACGCCGCCGGCGCGAAGGACAAGCAGCTGGCCAGGGTCGTCGAGACCGCCAACGCGACCCTGCAGGCCGTGTCGTCGCAGGACGGCGCGCTCGGCAGCTCGCTGGACAAGCTGCCGCGGACCCTGTCGAGCATCCGCTCGAGCCTCGGCGACGTGCAGCGGTTCGCCGACGAGCTGGCGCCGACGCTCGATCGCCTGCTTCCGGCGACGCGCCGGCTGCCGTCCGCGCTGCACCAGCTGGACCCGCTGTTGACCACCGCGCAGCCGATCCTGCGCGACCGCATCCGCCCGCTCGTGCGGGCGCTGCAGCCGGTGGCGCGCGACCTCGCTCCGGCCACGACGAACCTGCTCACGGTCACGCCCGACCTCACCCAGGCGTTCCAGGTGCTCGAGTACGTGGTCAACGAGACCGCCTACAACCCGCCCGGCGACAACGAGGGCTTCCTGTTCTGGACCGCCTGGTTCGCCCACAACGCCGCCTCGGTGATGTCCACCCAGGACGCCAACGGGGCGATGTTCCGGGGCCTCCTGCTCAGCTCGTGCGACTCCCTGAGCGCGCAGCCGCAGCTCGGCCCGCTGCTGGAGACCGTGTTCGGCGCCGTGACCGCCTGCAAGGACAAGTAATGGGCCTCAAGGCACCCAAGCTCTCCCTGATCCTCGTCGCCGTCGTGTTCGCGCTGTCGTGCTTCGGCTTCACGCTGTTCGTGTGGAAGGCGTTCGGCGGCCCGACCCCGCTGGAGGCGCACGGCTACCAGTTCCACATCCTGTTCGGGTCCGAGGCCTCGCAGCTGGCCCCGAACGCGGACGTGCGCATCTCCGGCGTCAACGTGGGCAAGGTCATCTCGGTCAAGCGGCGCGGGCTCGGCGCGGACGCCACCGTGCAGATGCAGTCGCGCTTCGCCCCGGTGCCGACGGACACGCGGGCGATCATCCGCTTCAAGACGCTGCTCGGCGAGACGTTCGTCGAGATGACGCCCGGATCCAGGAGCGCGCCGAAACTGGCCGAGAACGGGACGCTGGCGCGCCGGCAGGTCGCGCCCGTGCAGCAGGTGGACCGCGTGCTCGGCGCCTTCGACGCGCCGACGCGAGCGGCGTTCAAGCGCTTCCTGACCCGGTCGGCGGCCGCGCTGGACCGGCGCGGCCCCGACCTCAACGCCGCGATCGGGCACCTGGCGCCCACGACGGAGTCGGCGGCCGGCCTGCTCGAGATCCTGGACCGCCAGCGGGCCTCGCTGCGCGGGCTGGTCAGCGACAGCGGCACCGCGCTGTCGGCGATCGGCTCGCGCGCCGCCGACCTGCAGTCGCTGGTGCGGGCGTCGAACCAGGTCTTCCAGGCGACCGCGCAGCGCAACGACAGCCTCACCGCGACGGTCAAGGCGTTCCCGAAGTTCCTCGCCGACGCCCGCAGCGCCCTGGTCCAGGTCGACGGCGCGGCCAAGGACGCCGCCCCGACGCTCGCCGCGCTGCGGCCCGTGATCCCGCTGATCGTCCCGGCGCTGGACGAGACGCGCAGGCTCGCGCCGGTGACGCAGAACCTGTTCGCGGGGCTGGGCCCGGTCATCAGCGCCGGGCGCACGGGGCTGCCCGCCGTCAGCCGGGTCCTCGACGCGGCCAAGCCCACGGTCGACGTGCTCGACGTCGCCGCGACGTACCTCGTGCCGCTGGCCGACTACCTCAAGCGCTACCGCACGGACGTCATCACCTGGCTGGCCAAGCTCTCCAGCGCGGCGAACTACCGGGCGCCGAACGGGCAGCGGATGGCGCGCCTGCTGAACCCGATCGACGAGGAGACGATCGTCGCGTACGACCTGCGCAACGCGTCCAACCGCCACAACGCCTACACCGCGCCGGGCGAGATCGCCCGGCTGGCGACGACGAGCGTGCGCTCGTTCGACTGCCGCAACAGCGCGAACCCGCAGCAGGTCCCGGTCGTCGGCTCGGGCACGCCGGCGTGCGTGGTGCAGCCGCCGTTCGCGTTCCGCGGGCTGACCAGGTCGTTCCCGCACCTGGTGCCGGCGACGCCGCTGTCGGCGGCGGCCGCGACGCCGAAGGCCGCCGACAGGTCACGAGGGTGAACCGGCGACCGGCCAATCCCCCGGCCCATCTGGGGCCGGGGAGGCGGTCCGTGTAGTGCCTAGCGCGGGTTGTCGTCAAGAGCGCCGCCACAGTAGGGACAAGTCCCTCGATGTGCGACGGTGTCTTCGAACCAGAGGCGAAGGCACTTGGAGCAGAGGAAGCGCAGCATGGCTTGCTCTCCTTTCCGTTGTGCGTCAGAGAGCATAGTCGACAGTCCGGCGCCATGACTTGACCGGCAGGGTGCGATACGCCAAACAGCGTAACGCTCTCCGGTATGATGCCGCTCCGTGCCGCGCATCGCCGCCGTCAACCCCTTCCGCTACGGCGGCCTCGCGCTCGACGAGGCGTTCACCGATCGCGAGGCCGAGGTCGCCGAGCTTGTCGCCGACGCGCGCAACGGCCAGGACGTCGTGCTGTTCGCCCCCCGCCGGTACGGCAAGACCTCGCTGATCTGGCGGGTCGCCCAGGAGCTCGTGGCCGAGCGGGTCCTCGTCGCGCAGGTCGACCTGATGACGACGCCGACGCGCGCCAAGCTCGCCGAGAAGCTGGCGGCCACGATCTACCACGACATCGCCTCGCCGCTGTTCCGGGTCAAGGAGCGCCTGCGCGTGTTCAGCGGGCTGCGCGTCACGCCGACCGTCACGGTCGACCCCGAGGACGGCTCGTACTCGTTCTCGTTCACGCCGTCGGTCGCCCGCGAGGACCTCGACGCGACGCTCGAGCGCCTGCTCGAGCTGCCGGGCCGGCTGACCGCCGACCGCGGCCGGCGCGTCGTGCTGATCCTCGACGAGTTCCAGGAGATCGCCGACATCGACCCCGGCCTGCCGAAGCTGATGCGCGCCGTCTTCCAGCAGCAGGCAGAGGTCTCGCACATCTACCTCGGCAGCCGGCGGCACATGATGCGCCGGATCTTCAGCGACGCCAACGAGCCGTTCTGGCGCTCCGCAAAGCAGCTCGAGCTCGACGTCATCCCCGCCCCTGCCTTCCGCGCCCACATCGCCGGGCGCTTCGAGGCGACCGGCCGGCACATCCGCGACGACGCGCTCGACGCCGTGCTCGAGGCCACCGGCGGCCACCCCTACGGCACCCAGGAGCTGTGCTACTTCGTCTGGCAGGACACGCCGCCGCGCGGCACCGCCACCGCCGAGCGCGTGGCCGGGGCGGTGACGAAGGTCCTGCGCTCCGAGCACGCGCACTTCTCGCTCGCCTGGACGCGCGCGTCCTCCGGCCAGCGGGCGGTGCTGCAGGCGCTCGCGCGCGAGCCGGGCCACGCGCTGGCCGCCGAGTACCGCGCGCGCCACGGCCTGCCGGCGGCGTCGAGCGTGCAGAAGGCGCTCGACGCGCTGGAGCGCGAGGAGCTCGTCACCCGGCGCCGCGGCCTGGCGTCGATCTCCGAGCCGTTCCTGGCCGCCTGGCTACGCCAGTCGGCATGACGCCATCCGGCGTTACGGCGCCCGCGGAGCGCGGTAGACGCCGCGCCACTCGACGGCCAGCTCGTCACCGATCGCGGCGACGCGCACGGCGACCACGCCGCAGCCGGGACAGCGCAGCACCATTGCGGCACCCTCGTAGGCCCGGTGGCTCGCGAGCAGGTGCTCGTCGCCGC
Organism: Solirubrobacteraceae bacterium; assembly: GCA_034664525.1. Lineage (GTDB taxonomy): Bacteria > Actinomycetota > Thermoleophilia > Solirubrobacterales > Solirubrobacteraceae > DATLGB01. The sequence goes on along the minus strand of JAXDHL010000237.1, from coordinate 440 downwards.
AGTTCTGGCAGGTGCGCCGCAGCACCGTCGCGTCCACGACCAGCAGCTCGGAGAGCATGCCGGCGACGCCGTTGCCGTCGAGGTGACGGTCGCTCATGTGGTTCCTCCCGTGGGTCCGAAGCGCTCGGCGTGTACCGCGCGCGGGTCGTGGCCGCCGGCGACGAGCAGGTCCGCGACCTGCTCGACGAACGGTGTCGGCCCGCACACGAAAGTGCGCGGGTCTTCGCCGGCCGGCGGCGCGACCTCGGCCAGCATCGCCGCGTCGACGCGCCGGGCATAGCCCGTCCAGCCCGGCGGTGCCGAGCGGGTGAAGGTCCACTCGATCCGCAGGCCGGCGCCCGCGCCGAGGTCCTCGAGCTCCTCGCGGTACAGCGCGTCCTCCGGCGAGCGCGCGGAGGCGAGCAGCGCGGCGGGCAGCTCGCTGCCGCGCGCAGCGCGGT
>JAXDHL010000236.1:0-3849 GCA_034664525.1 Solirubrobacteraceae bacterium | reverse complement strand
AGCGACCCGGGCGCCCGCCGCAGTTGCGGCGCCGGGAGGTGCGCGTCGGGCACGACGTCCACCCGCAGCCGGGTGCGCATCGCGCACTCCAGGCCCGAGATCGCCACCTCGCCGTCGCCCTGGGCCGCGTGGGCGTCGCCGAGCGAGAGCAGCCCGCCCTCGACCTCGACCGGCAGGTACAGCGTCGTCCCGGCGGTCAGGTGCCGGCAGTCCATGTTGCCGCCGCCGGAGTGCGGCGGCGGGATCGGCGTCGAGCGGTCCGCGGCGCGCGGCACGCCCATGGTCCCGCAGAACGGCTCGATCGGGATCCCGACGCCGTCGGTCAGCACCGCCGTGTCGCCGCCCGTGAGGTCGAAGACCCGCAGCGCGGGCTCCGGGAACTCGTCGCGGGGGAGCAGCCCGAACCCGGGGATGATGCAGGCCCAGCCCCACTCCGGGAGCTCGAAGCCGAGGATCTCGACGGCGAGCGCATCGCCGGGTCGCGCGCCGCGGACGGCGATCGGGCCGCCGAGCGGGTAGATGGCGTCGAAGTCGAGCTCGAGCAGGTCCGCGGCGGTGGAGGTCCGGTCGATCTGGCCGCCGGCGAAGTCGTCGGTGTCGACGATCACCACGTCCCCGGGATCGACCTCGAGCAGCGGCTCGAGCGTCGCGTCCCAGTGCCGGTGGGTCGGGTGGTCGCGCGTGATGACGTGCTCGCTCATCGGATCAGGCACCTCTCTCGTGTACGTGGACGGCGGCCCCCACGAGCGTGGGCGCGGCGGGCGCCGAGCGCGCCCGCACGACGATGCGGGCGCGGTCGGCACGGAACAGGTCGTGCGAGCGCTCGAACGCGTGGCCGTCGGCGTCCCAGGCCGTGCGCGCCACGGCCAGCAGCGGCGCACCGCGGCGCAGCCCGAGCAGCTTGGCCTCGGCAGCGCCGGCCCCGACGACCTCGATGCGCTCCTCCGCCTCGCCGGGCACGACGCCGTAGTGCGTCTCGAGCAGCTCGTACAGCGAGCCGCCGAGCGAGCGGTCGAGCAGGCCGCGGAAGCGCTCGGCCGGGAACAGCGCGCGCTCGAGCGAGATCGGCTCGGCGTCGGCGAGCCGCACGCGCACGACCTCGAGCACGAGCGCGGAGGGAGCGAGGCCCAGCGCCGCCGCGGTCCCGGCGTCGGCCTCGACCGTCGCCGTCGAGAGCACCCGGGCGGCGGCCTCGAACCCCTGGCGGCGCAGATACGCGGGCAGGCCGGCGAGGCTGGTCAGGTCGCGCTCGACCTTGCGGTCGGCGACGAAGATGCCCCCGCCGCGGCCACGGCTGCGCCGGATCACGCCGTTGCGCTCGAGCTCGGCGAGCGCCGCCCGCACCGTCGAGCGCGACACCCCCAGGCGCTCGGCCAGCTCGCGCTCGGCGCCCAGCCGCTCGCCGGGTCCGCCCATCTCGGCCAGCAGGCGGTCGCGGGCGGCGAGCGCCGTCGGACCCAGCGAGACGGCCGAGCGCTCCACCTGGTGACCCTAGATCTCTTCGAGCGCCATCATCGACTCGGGCAGGACCTGCCCGCCGTCGACGACGATCGTCTGACCCGTGATGTACGACGCCTCGTCGGTGGCCAGGAACAGCGCCGCGTTCCCGATGTCCGCGACCGTGCCGAGCTTGCGCTGCGGGATCGAGGCCTCCATCTTCTGCCGGTACTCCGGGCCCAGATCGACGAGCCCCTCCGTCACGACGTTGCCCGGCATGACGGCGTTGATCGTGATGCCCTTGGGCGCCAGCTCGATCGCCGCCGTGCGCATGAACCCGAGCTGCGCGGCCTTGGTCGCGCCATAGTGGCTCCAGCCCGGATAGCCGGTGATCGGGCCCGTGATCGAGGACGTCAGGACGACGCGGCCGTGCCCGCTGCGCTCCAGCGCGGGCAGGCAGGCCTTGACCGCCAGCATCGTGCCCTTGACGTTGACGGCGAAGATCGCGTCGATGTCGGCCTCGGTCATGTCCTCGAGCTTGGCGTCGGGGAACACGCCGGCGTTGGCGCACAGCACGTCGATGCCGCCGAAGCGCTCGACCGTCTCGGCGGCCATGCGCTCGCAATCCTCGGCGCGGGCGACGTCGGCGGCCACGTAGGCGCCGCCGAGCTCGGCCGCCGCCGCCTCGCCGCGCTCGCGGTCACGGCCGGTGACGACAACGTTGGCCCCGGCGCGGGCGAACACGCCGGCGATGCCCTTCCCGATGCCCTTGGTACCACCGGTGACGAGCACGGTGCGGCCTGTGACAGGCGTGAACATGTGGTGCGCCTTTCGCTACTTCGAATGAGTTGACAGGTACTGCTCGGCCAGCGCGCAGGTCCCGGCCGTGAACCCGGCCCCGAGCTGCGCGGCCTCGGTCGCGAATGTGTGGTGCGAGCCGATCCAGGCCACCAGCAGCAGCCGGCGCAGCATCACGAGCGTGTCGAGCTCGGCCTCGTCCGCGGCCTCCAGCGGCGCGACCGAGCGGTAGCCGTCGAGCCAGGCGTCGCGCAGCTCCGGGACGCGCGGGTGGTCCTCCATGAACGACACGGTGGTCGCGAAGTCGTACATGAACCACGCGAACCCGCAGTCGTCGAAGTCGATCACGCGCACGTGGCCGTCGTCGACCAGCAGGTTGGCGAGCCGGATGTCGGCGTGGACGAGCCCGAAGCGATGCTCGGCCTGCCCGTACGCCTCCAGGCGAGCCGCGATCACCGCGTCGAGGCGGTCGAGCAGCGCCCGGTCCTCGCGGCCGATCCCCAGCCCGTCCTGCCAGGCGCCCCAGTGCCCGCGGGCGCCCAGCGTGTGCTCGTAGTCCCAGGCCGGACGGTCGAACCCGGACGGCCGGAGCCACGCGCGCGCGTGCGCGTGCATGCGCGCCGAGACTGCGCCGAGCGTGCGGAATCCGGCGATCACGTCGTCGCCCTCGGGATCCGGCGCGACGCCGGAGAGCCATTCGAAGAGCACGACGTTGCGCGTCCCGTGGCCGTCGACGGGGACCTCGATGACGCGCGCGCCGCCGGGCGCGCTCACCGGCACGCAGGTGTCGACCGCGCCGTCCTCGCGCAGCGCGTCGATCCAGCGCAGCTCGGAGTCGATCTGCCGGGCCGTCCGGTAGCCCGGCCGGTGCACCCGCAGGGCGTAGCGGCGCCCGGACTCCGGGTCGTCGACGCTGTAGGTGTGGTTCTCGGAGATGTTGCAGAGCGAGGCCGTCGCCGCCGGCGACAGGCCGAAGCGGGGGAGCGCCGCCGCGGCGGCGAGGTCGTCGATGCGCTCCGTGACGCTCATCCCGGTCTCCCTCGGTCTTGGGACTGGTGGTCGCGGCCGGTCACGGCCTCGAGCACGCGCGTGATCTCCTCGCGCGCGAGCACGATATCCGGGGTGGCGCCGGCGAGATAGACCCGGCCCGCGGCGCCGATCATCGAGACGGTGACGAGCGTCAGCCCCGGAGCGACGCGCTCGGCGGCGTTGGCTGCGACCGCGGCGAACAGCGCCGGCGTCATCTCGACCACCAGCAGCGTCTGACCCGGGAGCAGCATCGACGCCTCGCGGGTCCGGTTCACGATCACCGCGTGCTGGTCGGTGACGTCCTCGATCGTGTCGAGGTAGAGGACGCGCGGGCGCAGCGTGTCCTCGGCCCGTGCGGCGATCCCCGCGAGGATCGCCTCGCCCGCGCGGGCGACCTGCTCGGCATCGGGGGAGTGGACCTCGAGCACGCCGAACTGGCGCTCGACGAAGTGGATGCCCGGCTCGACCTCGGGCACCGACTTGAGGGCGAGGTCGATGACGCGCTCGATCGCCAGACCGGGGGCGACCTCCACGATCAGCGCGTGGTCGCCCTCCATCGGCGGGTAGCCGCGCGCGCGCAGCGGC
>JAXDHL010000235.1:0-4966 GCA_034664525.1 Solirubrobacteraceae bacterium | reverse complement strand
GGCAACCCCGCCGAGCGCGAGCTGCTGTGGGCGGCGGCGATGCTGCACGACATCGGCACCGCGGTCGACTACGACGACCACCACAAGCACTCGCGCTATCTGGTGCTCAACGCCGGCCTGCCGGGCTTCAGCGACCGCGAGACGGCGCTGATCGCCCAGCTCACCCGCTACCACCGCAAGGGCTCGCCCGCGCTCGGCGATCTCGCCCCGCTGATGCGCGACGGCGACGAGGGATTGCTCGAGCGCGGGTCGGCGCTGCTGCGGGTGGCCGAGCAACTCGAGCGCGCCCGCGACCAGGCGGTCCAGGAGGCGGTGATCGACGTCCACGACGGCGTCGCCGACGTCGCCCTGACCGCCGACGAGGACACCACGCTCCCGCGCTGGATGGCCGAGCGCGAGGCGGACCTCTTCGAGCGCGCGTTCGGCGTCCGTCTAACCTTTGCCGACGCATGAGCACCGACGCCTCCGCCAAGAACATGCAGGCCGTCTGCAAGGCCAAGGAGGTCCACGACAAGACGTGCCCCTATGGCGGCACCGCCAACGCCGTGCACCTCAACTGGTTCGACATCGAGCGGATGGGCTGGGAGGAGGGCGACGTCATCTGCGGCCTCACGGTCATGGGTGACAAGAAGGTCGCCACCGGGATGATGCGCGTCACGTGCGACGCCGAGCCCGACGACCCGTCCGGCCTCGAAGAGGAAGAGGAGATCGAGGCGGTCGACGCCGTCTCCCGCGAGCGCGAGCTCGTCACCCCTTCCCTCAACTAGACGAGCGTCCGCGCGCCACATTGTCGTTGCATCGGGACCCCCATCGTCGGGAGGATGCAAGCGACCCCTTCAGAGGAGGCACCCCATGCAGTACGCATTGCTCATCTACACCGACGAGACCTCGTGGCAGACCAGGACCCCCGACGAGATCGGCGCCGAGATGGCGGGCTACCAGGCCTTCGGGCAGGAGCACGAGTCCAAGATCGCCGGCGGTGACGCGCTGCACCCGACGGCCACGGCCACCTCGGTGCGCGTCCGCGACGGCGAGCGCCTGCTCACCGACGGGCCGTTCGCCGAGACGCGCGAGCAGCTCGGCGGCTTCTACCTCGTGAATGCCGACTCGCTCGACGACGCGATCGAGATGGCGGCCAAGATCCCCGGCGCGTCCACCGGCGTCGTCGAGGTCCGGCCCGTCATGCAGTTCGACGAGAACGGCCGGCCGCTCGACCCGGCCCGCCAGGAAGCCAACTCCTGAGCCACGTCTCGCTCGCAGTCGACCGCCTGTTCCGCCGCGAGGCGGGGCGGGCGGTCGCCACCCTCGCGCGCACGCTGCGTGACATCGACGCCGCCGAGGAGGCGGTGCAGCAGGCGTTCCTGGTCGCGCTCGAGCGCTGGCCGGCCGACGGCGTGCCGGACAACCCGGCCGCCTGGATCCTCGTGACCGCCCGCAATCGCGCGCTGGACGCGCTGCGCCGGGACCGGCGACTGGTCGACGCGAGCGCGCTGGAGGCCCTCGCCGCCCCCGAGCCGATGCCCGACGCCGCCCTCCCCGACGACCGCCTCGCGCTGATGTTCGCCTGCTGCCACCCGGCGCTCGCGGCCGAGGTGCGGGTCGGGCTGACGCTGCGCCACGTCGCCGGCCTGTCGACTGCCGAGGTCGCGCGCGCGTTCCTGGTCGGCGAGACCGCGATGGCGCAGCGGCTGGTGCGCGCGCGGCGCAAGGTGCGCGACGCCGGGATCGCGTTCGAGGTCCCGGAGCGCCATGCGCTCGCGCCCCGGCTGGACTCCGTGCTGACCACGCTCTACCTCGCCTTCACCGAGGGCTACGCGGCGACCGCCGGCGACGCTCTGGTGCGGCGCGAGCTGTGCGCTGAGGCGATCCGGCTCGCCCGCCTCGTCGCCGTGCTGCTGCCGGCCGAGGGGGAGCCGCGCGGGCTGCTCGCACTGCTGCTGTTGCAGGACTCGCGGCGCGAGGCGCGCGTCGGCGCCGATGGGCGGCTCGTGCTGCTGGCCGACCAGGACCGCACGCGCTGGGACCGCCGGGCGATCGAGGAGGCGCTGCCGCTGCTGTGGGACGCCGGCCGCGGCCGCTACGCGCTGCAGGCGCGGATCGCCGCCGAGCACGCGACCGCGCCGGCCGCCGCCGCGACCGACTGGGTCGCGATCGCCCGCCTCTACGGCGAGCTGGTCGCGATCGACCCCTCGCCGGTCGTGCGCCTCAACGCCGCCGTCGCGGTCGGCGAGGCCGACGGCCCTGGCGCGGGGCTCGCCGCCGCCGAGGCCGCCGGCCGGCTCGGCGCGCTCGACGGCTACCACCTCTTCCATGCCACACGAGCCGACCTGCTGCGCCGGCTCGGCCGCGCCGACGAGGCCCGGGCCGCCTACGAGCGCGCGCTCGCGCTGGCCACGAATCCGGTCGAGCGTGCCTTCCTCGCCGGCCGGCTGAGTGACACATAGGTGTGCTATGTTTGTTGGTGCGCGCATCCCGCGTCCCCTTCGGACCGATGACCCTCGACGAACTGCACCTGCACCGGCTGCTGGTCGCGCACGACGGCTCGGAGAACGCCGACCTGGCACTGCGGGCGGCCATCACCGCCGCCCGGCGCGACCACGCCGCCGTGACGTTGCTCGCCGTCGCCCCCAATGTCGCCACCGACCTCAGCCGCTGGGCGGTCGCCGCCGGCATTCCCCCCGCCTCGCAGGAGGAGGTGGATGCCGAGGCGCAACAGATCGTCCGCGAGGCGGTCGAGCGCGTGCCCACCGACATCCCGGTCAAGATGATCGTGCGGCGCGGCAAGCCCGGGCCCGAGATCATCGCCCAGGCGCGCGGCTGCGACTACGACGCGATCCTGCTCGGCGCCCGCGGCGTCGGCCGCGTCGGCGCGCTCGTGGGCAGCGTGTCGAGCTACGTGCTCCACCACGCCGACATCGCCGTGTTCGTCGCCCACGCCCCGAAGGTGCGCCACGACGAGCAGGGCAACCCGGCCGGCGTGGTGGCCGCCGAGACGCCGTAGCGGCGCGCCGGCGTGCTGCGCCGCGCCGGCAGACCCGTCCTTACACTCGGCCCCGTGCCCGAAGCGCCCGCCATCCTCGCCCGCGGTCCCTGGCCGCCGGACGCCGTGCGAGCGCGCTGGCGCGAGGACGTCTACGCGGCCGCGCCCCACCACGACGCCGCCGCCGACGACGCCATCGCGGCGCTGTCCGATCGCGGGTCTCCGTCGCACGACGGGCTGGCCGCGCGCATGTCGGGCTTCACCACCGAGGGCGGCCTCGAACTCGAGCTCCAGCCGATGCGCTGGGGCCTGCGCCTCAACCAGGGCGACGCGCTGGACTCGATCTCGGTGCAGTGCATCGTGCGCGACGGCGACGGCCGCTGGCTGGCCGGCCGGCGGGCCGCCTGGGTCGCCACGTGGGCCGGCCGCTGGGCGCTCGGCGCCGGCGGGGCGGTCGAGGTCGGGGAGGACCCGGTCCTCACGCTGACGCGCGAACTGCACGAGGAGTGGGGCCTCGAGCCCGAGCGCACGCAGGTCGAGGCGCTGGTGCGGCTGCCGAACGCGCTGATCATGCTGATCGGCTCGGCCTGGGTCGCGTCCGGCGCCGAGGTCGTGCGCGACCACGAGCACGACGAGCACGCCTGGTGGCCCGCCGACCCGGCCGACTGGCCGGACGAGGCCGAGCCCACCCTGCGCCGCATGGCGACGCTGCTGGACTGATGGGCGTCCTGACCGATCCGCGCGTCCTGCGCAAGGTCTCCTACTTCCACTCCTGCGTCTACCTCGTGCTGCTGTGGGCCGCGTTCGTGGACCGTCATGACGGCATCGTGCTCGTGACCGGCTGGGCGCACGGGCTGCTGTGGATCGGCATGTCGCTGCTGTGCCTGGAGGCCGTCCGGCGGCGCCGGATCCCGCTCTGGCTCGGCGTGATGGTGGCCGTGATCGGCGGCATCGGACCGTTCGCCGGCTCGGTGGGTTTCGCCGTCGAACAGCGGCGTTCACGCCAGGCGCGGGGCCAGGATCAACCGTCTATGCTCGGTTGACCTCATGGCAGTCGACACGACGTCGGTCGAAGTCACCCTGCCCGCGATGGGCGAATCGGTCACCGAAGGCACCGTCCTCGGGTGGCTGAAGGCTGAGGGCGACCATGTCGCCGCCGACGAGCCCGTGGTCGAGATCTCCACCGACAAGGTGGACGCCGAGGTCCCCGCGCCGGTAGCCGGCACGATCCTCAAGATCCGCGCCCAGGAGGGCGACACCGTCGCGGTCGGCGCCGTCCTGTGCGAGATCGCCCCCGGCGACGGCGGCGGCGACGGGGCCGCGCCCGAGGCTCCTCCCGCAGCGGAGGAGAAGATCATCGACGTCGCCATCCCCGCGATGGGCGAGTCGGTCACCGAGGGCGTGATCCTCGAGTGGCTCAAGCAGCCCGGCGACGCGCTGGCCGAGGACGAGGGCATCGTCGAGGTGTCCACCGACAAGGTCGACGCCGAGTTGCCCGCGCCGGTCGCCGGCTCGCTCGTCGAGGCGCTGGCCGAGGTCGGCGACACCGTCACCGTCGGCCAGGTCGTCGCGCGCATGAAGGTCGGGGCCGTCGCCGGTGCCCAGCCGAAGGCCAAGCAGCCGGAGGGCGCGCCGCAGCAGTCCAACGGCGGGCATGCCACGGCCGCCGCGCCCGCGGGCGTGAAGGCGACCCCGGTCGCGCGCCGCGTCGCCGCCACCGAGGGCGTCGACCTCACCTCGGTCCACGGCACCGGCCCGAACGGGCGCATCACCAAGCACGACGTGCTGAACGGCGGGGCCAACGGCGCGGCCGCCGCGGCGGTCCAGAACGCGACGGTGCTGCGCGGCGGCGCCGCCACGCTCGCCCGCTACATGGACGAGTCGCGGCAGATCCCGACCGCGACCTCGTTCCGCACGATCACGGTCACGACGCTCGACGGCCGCCGCAAGCAGCTCAAGGACGCCGGCCGGCGCGTCTCGTTCACC
>JAXDHL010000234.1:0-11924 GCA_034664525.1 Solirubrobacteraceae bacterium | reverse complement strand
GGCGCTACGTGATCGCCGACTACAAGACGAACTGGCTCGCCGGGCCCGACGAGCCGCTGACGCTGTGGCACCACCGTCCCGAGGCACTCGCAGACGAGATGCGCCGCGCGCACTACGGGCTGCAGGCGCTGCTCTACACCGTCGCGCTGCACCGCTACCTGCGCTGGCGGCTGCCGGCCTATTCGCCCGAGCAACACCTCGGCGGGGTGCTGTATCTGTTCATTCGCGGCATGCCCGGCGCAGGCGTCTTCGAATGGCACCCGCCGGCCGCGCTCGTTGACGCGCTGAGCGCCCTGCTGGAGACCGGGTGAGCGTCCTCGATCCGTATGATGTCCGCCGCGTCCGCGAGGCGCCCGGCCTGCTGCGCGCGTTCAACGACGCCGCGGTGCTGACCGCCGCCGATGTTCACGTCGCCCGCCGGCTGCTCGACCTCTCCGGCCAGCCGGACGAGCTGGTCGCGCTGGCCGTCGGGCTCGCCGTGCGCGCGCCGCGGCTCGGCTCCGTCTGCGTCGACCTCGCGCGCGCCCGGGACACCGTCGCGGTCGACGCCGACGAGCCGGTCGACGTCTCGACGCTGCCGTGGCCCGACCTCGAGCCGTGGCTCGCAGCGGTCGCGAAGCATCCGCTCGCCGGCGGGCCGTTGCACCTCGACGGCACGCTGCTCTACCTCGACCGCTACCACCGCGAGGAGGAGCGCCTCGCCGCCGACCTGCGTGCCTTCGGCTCCGCGGAGCCGAACGAGGCGAAGCTGGCGGACGGCCTCGTGCGGCTGCGGCTCGGGGGCCGCCAGCGCGAGGCGGCGGAGACGGCGGTGCGGCGCGGGCTGACGGTGGTCGCCGGCGGCCCGGGCACCGGCAAGACGACGACGGTCGCGCGGATCGTCGCGCTGCTGTGCGAGCAGTCCGAGCGGCCGCTGATCGCGCTCGCCGCCCCGACCGGCAAGGCCGCCGCTCGGCTCACCGAGGCGGTCCATCTCGCCGCCGAGGAGATGGACGTCGCGCCGGCGGTCCGCGACCGGTTGGGCGAGCTCGAGGCCTCGACGCTGCACCGGCTGCTCGGCTGGCGGCCGGACTCGCACTCGCGCTTTCGCCACAACCGCGGCAACCGGCTGCCGCATGACGTCGTGATCGTCGACGAGACCTCGATGGTCTCGCTGTCCCTGATGGCGCGGCTGGTCGAGGCGGTGCGGCCGAGCGCGCGGCTCGTGCTGGTCGGCGACCCGGCGCAGCTGACGTCGATCGAGGCGGGCGCCGTGCTCGGCGACGTCGTCGGGCCGGGCACGGGGGAGGGCGTCGTCACGCTCGACCGCGTGCACCGCTACGGCGGCGCGATCGCCGAACTGGCCGAGGCGGTCCACGCCGGCGACGCCGATGCCGCGCTGGCGGTCTTGAACGGCGGCGGCGAGGACGTCGTGTGGGTCGACGACGCCGAGGCGCCGCTGGTCCGGGAGCTCGCGGTCGTGCACGGCCGGCGCGTCGCCGCGGCGGCGAGGGCCGGCGACGCCGCCGGTGCGCTCGATGCGCTCCAGGGCTTCCGGATCCTCTGCGCGCACCGCCGCGGCCCGTACGGCGCGGCGACGTTCAATGCGCGCGTCGAGGCCTGGCTCGGCGCCGGCGGCGAGGGACCGTGGTACCCCGGCCGGCCGCTGCTCGTGACCGAGAACGACTACGAGTTGCGGCTGTTCAACGGCGACGCCGGCGTGGTGGTCCAGACCGCGCCGGACCGCGTCAGCGCCGTCTTCGACCGCGCGCCGTTCGCGCCGACGCGGCTCGGCGCGGTCGAGACGGTGTACGCCATGACGATCCACAAGAGCCAGGGCTCGCAGTTCGAGGCCGCAGCGGTGCTGCTGCCGGAGGCGACGTCGCCGATCCTCACCCGCGAGCTGCTCTACACGGGCGTCACGCGCGCCCAGAAGCGGCTGGTGGTCGCGGGCACCGAGGAAGCGATCCGGCTCGCGGTCGAGCGCCCGGTCGCCCGCGCGTCCGGCCTGCGTCAGCGCCTCTGGGGCTCCGCTTAGCCTGGATCCACCGATCATCGTGGATGAATCAGCGCCGGAGGCCGGGTCAGGCGTCGATCGGCCGAGCATCGACGTGGTGGATCACTTGGGTGCTCGGCCGATCGGCGGATGGCCCTGCATCCGGGGCTGATTCGCCGCGAGAATCGGTGGATCAAGGCTATGACGCCATCGAAGCGCCACTGCTTCTGTCGCGTGGCCCGTCCAGCTCGGCGGCGGCGCCGACCACCTCGAGCGCCTCGACGCGCAGGGACGGCAGCCGCCGGCGCTGCACGAGCGCCCACGAGCCGAAGCCCGCCAGCGCGAACAGGACGCCGGAGAGCCCGAGCCCGAGGCGGGCCGGATCGCCCGCGCCGAAGATCGTGCCCGTCAGCGCCGCGAGCCCGACGCCCGCGAGCAGGCCGGCCTGGATGCCCGCCTCGAGCACCGCCATCACGCGACCGCGGACGCTGTCTTCGGTGCGCTCCTGCAGGATCGTCTCGTAGGCGACCGTGCCCGTCGTGTTCGCCACCCCGGCAAGCACCCACAACAGCGCCACCGGACCGAGCGCCGGGGAGGCCGAGGCGAGCACGACGGCGAGCCCGACGGTCACCAGGCTCCAGGTCAGCAGCGCGCCGTGTCCGACCCGTGAGTCGAGCCGCGCCACCGTGAGCGAGCCGATCAGCATGCCGCCGCCCCACACCGCCCCGAGCAGGCCGAAGCCCGTCGTCCCCGCGTGCAGGGAGCTCAGCGCGAACAGCGACTCGAGCGGCGACTTCAGGCCGGCGGCAAGCGTGATCATGGTGACCACGAGGATCACCGACCGCACCGTCCGGTTCGAGCGCACGTAGCGGAAGCCCTCGCCCAGCTCGGTGATCAGCGACTGGGTGACGGCGGATCGCAGCGCGCGCGGGAAGACGGTCCCGGCCACCAGCGCGCCGGAGAACCCGAACGAGATGGCGTTGGCGGTGAAGCCCCACGAGATCCCGAACTGGTCGACGATCAGCCCGCCGAGCGGGAACCCGATCATCACCGCCAGGCTCTGGGTGATGCCGACGATCGCGTTCGCCTGGGTCAGCGAGCGCTCGGGCACGAAGTTGGGCATCGCCGCCATGAAGGCCGGCTGGAACAGCGCGTTGCCGACGCCGAGCAGCAGCGCGACCGCGTAGACGTGGACGAGCGTCGGCGGCCCCGCGATCAGCAGCGACCCGACGGCGACCGCGCGCAGGAGGTCGGTCCCGAACATCAGCCATTTGCGCGAGAAGCGGTCGATGAACGGGCCGCCGACGAGCGCGACGAGCATCCCCGGCCCGAGCTGGATGATCAGCAGCAGCGCGAGCTGGGAGGGGTTCGCGTCGCCCTGCAGGAGCGCCGCGTAGACGGCCGGGGTGAAGACCCAGTCGCCGATGCCCGAGATCGCCTGGGCGAAGAACAGCCGGCGGAAGCCGCGGTTGTCGCGCAGGACCTCGATCCGCGCGCCCGCATCGAAGACCCGCCGGGCCCCGCGGTCGAGCCATGGCGCGAAGCGCGACCCGCTCTGGCGGTGCAGCAGGACGAACGCGCCGGCGATCAGCAGCAGGTCGCCGATCGAGAACACGTTCGCGAGCGGCCAGCCGTGGGGGATCGCGAACACGTCGCCGAGGAACCACAGCTTGGGATCGGCCACCGCGCCCGAGTTGACGAACTCGCCCGGGATCTGCGGGATGCCGGCGATCGCCAGCGCACCCGGGCGGGCGGGCATCACACCGTTGTTGACGGCGATCGCCAGCGCGTTCAGCGTCCCCCCGAGGCCGAGCATCGACAGCCCGGGGACGTGGAAGTTCGCGGCGAGGAAGTAGAAGAGCAGGCCGTAGCTGACGAGGTGCAGCGCCGCCAGCACGCCGGCGTCTCCGTGCGAGAAGACCTTGAGGATCGCGGTCTGGACCAGCAGCGCCGCGACGCCCGCCCAGCGGCGCTCGAACCGGATGTCCGCCAGGCGCCCGAGCCGGCCACCGCTGAGCGGGACGGTCGCCACGACGAGGGTGAGCAGGCCCAGCAGGAACATCCTGCGCGCGTATCGGCGCGCGCGACAGGGGGCTTGAGGCGCCCGGTCCGCCGGCGGCGGCGATCAGAAACCGGAACACGCATACAACAAGCGTCCAGATTCGCTAAAGGTCCTTATTCCGGGGGCCGATGGCGGTTCGACAGGCTCCCCTACGGACGGGGGATCCGACTCAAACGCCTTTGGGAGGTGCCGTTCATTTGAAGGCTCGAGTGTTTCGCGCAGTGGTGACCGCCGCGATGCTGGCTGCGGTCGTGCAGTCGCTCGGGGCGGCAGTCAAGTGGTGAGGGCCAGGCTGTACCGGCTGGCCCTGACCGTCTCCATGCTCGCCCTCACCGTGGAAGCCCTCGGGGCTCCGCGGAAGTGGTAGCGGCTGCCATGACCGTTCGCTGAGGGCGTCCCGGGCTCGGAAACCCGGGACGCTTCCAGCGTTGTTCGTCGTACCCTCCCGATGCGCAAACCGTCCCTCTTCAGGCTCTTCGTCACCGCGGTCATCGTGATCGGCGGCGCGAGCCTGGCGTGGGTGACGGCGACCCGGACGGCAGGCGTGGTCGAGGGCGGACCGCTGCTGCTCTGGGTGATGCTCGGCTGCGTCATCGTCGCCGAGCTGCTGCCCATCAATGTCGTGCTGCGCGGCCAGGAGGGCGAGCTGCTCACCTCGACGGCGTTCGCGTTCGCGACGCTGATCGCGTTCGGCCCCGGCGCGGCGGTTCCGGCGCTCTGCATCGCGAGCGTCATCGGCGACGTCGCCCGCCGCAAGCCGCTCCAGCGGGTCCTGTTCAACGTCGGCCAGTACGCGATCGCGCTGACGCTGACCGGCGTGCTGATGGAGACGATCACCGTGGTGCCCCGGGCGCCGCTGGCGTCCTTCATCGGCGCCGACCTCCCGCTGCTGCTGGTCTGCGGGATCGTCTTCTTCGTCGTCAACACCGCCCTGGTGGCGACGGTGATCGCGCTCGCGTCCGGCTACCCGGTCTGGACCTACTTCGCGTCGGACTTCATCCTGCAGTCCTCCACGGCCGGCTTCGCACTCGGCCTCTCGCCGCTGATGGTGATCGTCGGCGAGTTCTCGGTCGGGATGCTGCCGCTGCTCGCGTTGCCGATCGTCGCGATCCACCGCAACACGCGGCAGGCGGTCCTGAGCGAGCACCAGGCGCTGCACGACGCGCTGACCGGCCTCCCGAACCGCGTCCTGTTCCATGACCGCGTGCGCCAGGCGATCGAGTCGGCGCGCCGCCACGGCTCGACCTCCGCCGTGATGGTGATGGACCTCGACCACTTCAAGGAGATCAACGACACCCTCGGGCACTACCACGGCGACCGCCTGCTGCAGCTCGTGGGCCAGCGGCTGTCCTCGCTGCTGCGCTCGGAGGACACCGTCGCGCGCATGGGCGGCGACGAGTTCGCGGTCCTGCTGCCGTCGGTCGGCGACCAGTCCTACGCGCTCGATGTCGCCGAGAAGATGCTCGATGCGCTGCGCGCCTCGTTCGAGATCGACGGGCTGACGCTGGAGGTCGGCGCCTCGATCGGCATCGGCTGCTTCCCCGATCACGGCGAGGACGGCGAGACGCTGCTCCAGCGCGCCGACATCGCCATGTACGTCGCCAAGGCCGCCCACTCCGGCGCGCAGCTCTACGAGATCGCGCAGGACCAGCACTCGGTGCAGCGGCTCGCACTCGCCGGCGAGCTGCGCCGGGCGATCGAGAACGACGAGCTCGTGCTGCACTACCAGCCAAAGGTCGACGTCGCCACGGGCCGCGTCGTCGGCGCCGAGGCGCTGTGCCGCTGGCAGCACCCGTCACTCGGGTTGATCATGCCCGACGAGTTCGTGCCGATGGCCGAGCACACCGGCCTGATCACCCCGCTGACCAAGACGGTGCTGAACATCGCGCTGCAGCAGGTCGCCGACTGGCGCTCACAGGGCCACCGGCTGTCGATCGCGATCAACCTCTCGGCCCGCTCGTTCCTGGACTCCCAGCTGCTCGACGACATCCCCGAGCTGCTCGCCGTCTGGCGCGTGGACCCGGCGCTGCTCGAGCTCGAGATCACCGAGTCGATGATCGTCGGCGACCCGGAGCGCGCCCGCGCCGTCCTCGAGCGCCTGAACGAGCTCGGGATCACGCTGGCGATCGACGACTTCGGCACCGGCTACTCATCGCTGGCCTACCTCAAGCAGCTGCCGGTCGACGAGATCAAGATCGACAAGTCCTTCGTGCTTCAGATGAGCGGCAGCCACAACGACGAGACGATCGTGCGCTCGATCATCGACCTCGCGCACAACCTCGATCTGCGCGCGGTCGCCGAGGGCGTCGAGGACCAGGGCATCCTCAACCGGCTCACCGAGCTCGGCTGCGACGTGGCCCAGGGCTACCACATCTCGCGCCCCCTGCCGCCCGACCGGCTCGAGCAGTGGATGTCGTCGTTCCCGCTGCGCTCGACCTGGCTCAGCGCGGCCGGCGCCGCCGCCTGACCGTCAGCTACGGCGCGAGGCGCTCGAGGATCCAGCCGCCGTCCGCGCCCGCCGGGGGCCGCGAGTAGCGCAGCCGGTCGTGCAGCCGTGACGGGCGGCCCTGCCAGAACTCGAGCGCGTGCGGGCGCACCAGGTACCCGCCCCAGTGCGGCGGGCGCGGGACGTCGGACAGGCCCTCGAAGCGCGCCTCGGCGTCGGCGACCAGCAGGTCGAGCTCCTCGCGCGATCCCAGCACGTCACTCTGCGGGGACGCCCAGGCGCCGATCCGCGCCGAGCGCGGGCGGGACGCGAAGTACGCGTCGGACTCCCCGTCCGGCAGCCGCTCGGCCGTCCCGTTGACGCGCACCGAGCGATGCAGCGGCAGCCAGCCGAAGCTGAGCGCGACCGCGGGATCGGCCTCGAGCTCGCGCGCCTTCGCCGACCGGTAGTTCGTGAAGAAGCGGAAGCCGCGCTCGTCGACGCCGCGCAGCAGGACATAGCGCGAGGCGGGTGCGGTGGTGGAGACGAGCATCGCCTCCGGCTCCGCCAGCCCGGCCGCCCGGGCCTCGGCGAACCAGCGGGCGAACTGGGCCAGCGGGTCCGGGTCGAGGTCCGAGCGCTCCAGCGGCCGCGCCTCGTAGTCGCGGTGCTCAGCGGCCATCGAGCACCACTTGCGCGAAGCCCTCGAACAGGGCACGCGACGCCTGCGCCTGCCGCTCCGCCAGGGCGGCGGAGGCGGCGGCGAAGCCGTCGGGGACGTCATCGGCGAAGTCGGCGATCCAGCGCTCGACCACGGCCTCGTCGGCGTCGGGGTGGTACTGGACGCCCCAGGCGCGGCCATGGCGGAAGGCGGCCGTCCCGTCCGGGGCCGGACCGGCGAGCACGATGGCGCCGGGCGGCGCGTCGAAGACGTCCTCGTTGAAGTGCAGCGCCGGCAACGGGTCGGGCAGCGCGGAGAACAGCCGGTCCGCGGCGCCCTCGGGCGTCTTGCGCAGCTCGCGCCACTCCACCATCCGGCGCCCGGACCGGCGCACCTGGCCGCCCAGCGCGCGGGCGAGCAGCTGGCCGCCGAGGCAGATGCCCAGCACGGGCAGCCCGGCCGCGACCGCCTCGCGCAGGAAGTCCGCCTCGGGCGCGAAGGTGGGATCGCCGGCGTGCTGCTCACCACCGAACACCAGCACGCCATCGACCGCGTCCGGCGCCGGCAGCCGGTCGCCGCGGCGCACGAAGCGCTCGTCGAGCTCGAGGCCCGCGCGGCGCAGCGGCTCCTCGGCATGACCGAGGAACGGGTGCTCGAGGTAGTGGATGACAGCGAGGACCGGCAGGTCTGGGATGCTGCCAGGAGTGCCCGAGGTCGTGCTGACTCACCCGGACAAGGTCCTGATCCCGGACGGCGTCACGAAGGCGGTGCTGGCGGACTACTACGCGGCGGTGGCCGACGTGCTGCTCCCGCACGTGAGGGACCGGCCGCTCAGCCTGCAGGTGTTCCCGGGCGGCATCGGGCGGCCCGGCCATTTCCTCAAGAACGTGCCCGACTACTTCCCCGACTGGGTCCGGCGCGCCGAGCTGCCCAAGCGCGGCGGCACGACGACGCACCCGGTCGCCGACCGGCCGGAGACGCTGCGGATGCTCGTCCAGCACAACGCGATCACGCTGCACGCGCCGACCGCGCGGCTGGACCGGCCCGACCGGCCGGACCGCTTCGTCGTGGACTTCGACCCCAGCGGCGGCGCCGAGGACTGGCCGCACGTCAAGCGCGGCGCGCTGCTCGCCAAGTCGCTGCTGGCCGACGTGGGGCTGGAGCCGTTCGTCCTGGCGACCGGCTCGCGCGGGATCCACGTCGTCACCCCGCTGCGCCGCGAGGCGCCGTACGGCGACGTCCTCGACGGGCTCGGGAAGGCGCTCGCCGCGGCGCTCGTGGAGACCGAGCCCGACCTGTTCACGACCGCGTTCCTGAAGGAGAAGCGCGGCGGCCGGGTGTTCGTGGACGTGCTGCGCAACCGGCCGGCGCAGACCGCGGTCGTCCCGTACAGCGTGCGGGCCAGGCCGGGCGCGCCGGTGGCCACGCCGCTGCGCTGGGAGGAGCTCGACGGCCTGACCTCCGCCGCGGCCTTCACGCTCGCGGACGTGCCGGAGCGCGTGCGCCGCGACGGCGATCCGTGGGCCGAGATCAGCGCGGCGGCGGCTTCGCCGCGTTCCGCGGCGAAGCGGCTCGCCAAGGCCGCCGCCACGCCCTGACGCGGCTGGGTCCCGAACCTACTCGCGAGTATTCTGTGGGCATGGCCCGGTCCGAGAGGCGGCGTGCCGGCACGCGGCTCGTCCCGCGGGCGGTGCGCGAGGAGCAGATGCTCGAGGTCGCCGGCGAGGTGTTCGCCGAGCGCGGCTTCCACGCGGCATCGATGGACGACATCGCCGAGCGCGCCGACATCTCCAAGCCGATGCTGTACGCCTACTTCGGCAACAAGGAAGGGCTGTATTCGGCGTACATGGCTCGCGTCGGGACGAGCCTGCTGGCGGCGATGGACGCCGCGGTCGACCTCGAGCTCGAGCCGGGACCCCAGGTCTACGCGTCGATGGCCGCGTTTCTCGGCTTCGTCGAGGCGCACCGCGAGGGCTGGGCGGTCCTGCAGCGCGAGCTCGCGGCGGGCGGCGGCGGGCCGCTGGCCGAGGACGTCGGCCGCGTGCGCGCGGCGATCGTCAAGCGCATGGCCGCGCTGCTGAGCCCGCATCTCGGCGAAACCCGTGCCGACGCACTGGCGCATGGCTTCGTCGGCGCCGGCGAGTCGCTGGCCGCCTGGTGGCTCGACCACCCGGACCACACCCGCGAGCAGGTCGCCGACCTGATCATGGACGTGGGCTGGCGCGGCCTCGGCGGCGCGCTCGGCGCCGCCCGTACCTGACCGCTCCCTGGCCGCTGCTTTGCGCGGCGCGGCACCGGTGCTACGGTCGGGGCCAGGGAGGGAGAAGCATCGACACGACCCGCACCGCGGGGACGGTCGCCGACTTCGCGCCCGTCGTGCGCGCCGTCGAGTCCGGGCCCTCGCGCACCGTTCCCGAACCGCCGCCGGCGCGGCTCAGGCGCTGCAACGTGCTGGACGAGGTCGCCGAACTGGGCGACGAGCTGTCGCCGAGGATCCGGGCGGTCGCCCGGCGCGCGGCCACCGCCGCGGTGATCGTGCTGCAAGTGGGCGAGGCGCCGCTCGAGCGGTGGTTCGGCAGCTCGCTGCACGGCCCGGGGCTGCTCGTCCTGAGCGGCCTGATCGCCCGCGAGGTCCACGTCGCCGACCGGACGTCCACGGAGCTCCTGGGGCCGGGCGACCTGCTGCGGCCCTGGGACCTCGACCCCGACGATCCGGTGCCGTGGATCGTCGTGTGGCGCGTGCTCGGAACCGCCGAGCTGGCGCTGCTCGACGCGTTCTTCGCCGACCGCATCCGGCCCTGGCCGCAGATCAACGACGACCTGATGGGGTGCGCGATCCGGCGCGCCCAGTCGATCGGCGTGCAACGGGCGATCTCCTGCCACCCACGGGTGGACATGCGCGTCGCGATGCTGCTGTGGCATCTCGCCGGGCGCTGGGGCAAGGTTCAGCGCGACGGCGGGGTGCGTCTCGGGCTGCCGCTCACGCACCGCCTGATCGGGGAGCTGATCGGCGCCGAGCGTCCGTCCGTCTCGCACGCGGTGCGGCGGCTGGCCGAAGGCGGCGAGATCGTGCGCGAGGACGACGGCTGGCACCTGTACGGGACGCCCGGCGACGCCGCCGAGGCGGCCTCGCGTCCGCTGCACTAGGGCCGAGGTAATTCAGAACACCGGCGCGGTTGCCGTGCCGGACCCCAGCCCGTAGAAGGTTGCCTCCCAACCATCAAGGGGGGCAGCGGACACCATGTGCCTGGCCATTCCCGGCCAGATCGTCGAGATCGTCGACGCCGAGAACCACCTGGCCAAGGTCGAGGTCGGCGGGGTCAGGCGGACGGTCAACGTCGGGCTCTTCGAGCACGCCGGGATCGGCGACTGGGTCCTCATCCACGTCGGCTTCGCGATCTCGGTCATCGACGAGGACGAGGCCACCGCGACGCTCACCCTGCTGAAGGAGATGGGCGCCGAGTTCGAGACCGAGCTCGAGGAGCTGAAGGCGAGCGCCATCCAATGAGTGACGTCGACCGGAGGTCGGAGCTTGCGACGACCACAGGGCGAAACGCGTGTCACTGCATCACGTGCGGGGATGTCGCCGAGCCGATGCGCGTGCTCCAGGTGGACGAGGACCGTGCACTCGCCCTCTGCGAGGACGACGCGGGGACGCGCGCCAGCGTCGAGGTGCTCCTCGTCGGTGCCGTCGCGCCCGGTGACGCGCTCCTGGTGCACGCCGGCACGGCCATCTCCCGGGTGTCCGCATGAGGTTCGTCGACGAGTTCCGCGACGCCGAGCTCGGCCGCGCCGTCGCCGCCGAGATCGCCTCGACCGTCGACGCCGGGCGCCACCTCAAGCTGATGGAGGTCTGCGGCGGGCACACGCATTCGATCTACAAATACGGCGTCGACGACCTGCTGCCGCCCAACGTCGAGCTCGTGCACGGGCCCGGCTGCCCGGTCTGCGTCATCCCGATGGGGCGCGTCGACGACGGGATCGCGATCGCGCACCAGCCGGGGGTGATCTTCACCTGCTTCGGCGACATGATGCGCGTCCCCGGCTCCAACGGGACGCTGCTGGAGGCCAAGGCCCAGGGCGCCGACGTGCGGATGGTCTACTCGCCGCTCGACGCGTTGCGGATCGCCAAGGCGAACCCGGACCGCGACGTCGTCTTCTTCGCGATCGGGTTCGAGACGACGGCGCCGTCGACCGCGCTGACGTTGCGCCGGGCACGCGCCGAGCGGGTCCCCAACTTCTTCGTGATGTGCAACCACGTCACGATCGTCCCGCCGCTGCGGGCGTTGCTGGAGTCGCCGGATCTGCGGCTCGACGGGTTCATCGGCCCGGGCCACGTGTGCACCGTCGTCGGGGCCCGGCCGTTCGAGTTCATCCCGGCCGAGTACCGCAAGCCGCTGGTGGTGGCCGGCTTCGAGCCGCTCGACCTGCTGCAGGCGGTGCTGATGATCGTCCGCCAGATCGCCGGCGGGCGCGCCGAGGTCGAGAACCAGTACGCGCGGGTCGTGCCCTACGAGGGCAACGTGCGGGCGCTCGAGGTGATGGCCGAGGTCTTCGAGCTGCGCCCGCACTTCGAGTGGCGCGGGCTCGGCTTCATCTCGCAGAGCGCCCTCAAGTTGTCCGAGGCGTACGCGGACCTCGACGCGGAGCTGCGCTACTCGGTGCCCGGCGTCCGCGTCGCCGACCCGAAGGCCTGCCAGTGCGGTGAGGTCCTCAAGGGCGTCATCAAGCCGTGGGAGTGCAAGGTGTTCGGCACCGCCTGCACGCCGGAGCGGCCGATCGGCACCTGCATGGTCTCGCC
>JAXDHL010000233.1:0-5504 GCA_034664525.1 Solirubrobacteraceae bacterium | reverse complement strand
GCGCCGCTGATCGCGTTCACCGACGACGACTGCCGGCCGCCGCGCGAGTGGCTCGCCAACGCGCTCGCCGCCGCCGAGCGCCACCCGGGCGCGATCGTCCAGGGCGCCACGCGCCCGGACGAGGAGGAGCTGCGCATCGACAGGCACGCGCCGCACAAGCACACGCAGCGCATCGCGCCGCCGCGGCCGTGGGCGCAGGCCTGCAACATCGTCTATCCGAAGGCGGTGCTCGAGGCGCTCGGCGGCTTCCCGGAGGACATGTACGTGGGGGAGGACACGGCGCTGGCCGAGACCGCGCGGGCGGCCGGCGTCGAGTACGTCGGAGCGCCGGAGGTCGTCACGCAGCACGCGGTCGTCGAGACGACCCTGCGCGGCATGATCCGCGGCGCCTGGCGCTGGCAGGGGCTGCCGCTGCTGATCCGCCGCCACCCGCGGATCCGGCGCGAGTTCCAGCTGTGGATCTTCTGGAAGCGCTCGCACGTGTGGCTGCCGATGGCCGTCGCGGGAACCGTGCTGATGAAGCGCTCGCGCTTCGCGACGCTGCTGGTCGTCCCGTACGCGATCCACTCGGTGCCGAACTCGCACGGGCCACACCCGCGCGGCCGGGTTCGGGCGATGGCCGAGTGGCCGGGCCGGATCGCGATCGACGCGACCGAGTTCGCCGCCCTCACCTATGGCAGCCTGAGGCACCGCCGCCTCTTCCTATGAGGGTGGCCATGCTGACGCCGTGCTTCTGGCCCGAGGTGCGCCGGGGGACGGAGCGGATGGTGCACGAGGTCTCGACGCAGCTGCTCGCGCGCGGCGAGCAGCCGACCGTGATCACGAGCCACCCGGGGCGGCGGGTCGGGCCGATCACGGTCGAGGGCGTGCCGGTGCTGCGGGTCCCGCGGCCCCCGACCGGGCGCTTCGAGCGACGCTGGATCGAGGACCACCTGACCCACGTCCCGCTGTCCTACGGCGTGCTGCGCGCGCGGCGCTTCGACGTCGCGCACGCGTGGTTCACGACCGACGCACTGGCCGCCGCGCGCTGGAAGGCGCGCACCGGCCGGCCGGCCGTGCACTCCTACATGGGCATCCCCGACCACCGGGGCCTGATGTGGAAGCGCAAGCGGCTGGAGATCACGCAGCGGGCGCTGGCCGGCTGCGACGTGACCGTCGCCCTGAGCGAGCACGCCGCCGGGCAGTTCCGGCGCTGGTTCGGCTACGACGCGCCGGTGATCCCGCCGCCGGTCGACGTCGACACGTTCCGGCCCGGGCCCGCGCGGACGCCCGTGCCGACGATCGTCTGCGCGGCCGCGATCGGCGAGCCGCGCAAGCGGGTCGAGCTGCTCGTGCGCGCGCTGGCCCACGTGCGGCGCGAGCGGCCCGGCACGCGCCTGCTGCTCAACCGCCCCTGGGATCCGGCCACGGCGGCGCGGGTGGCGGGCGCCGAGGGCGTCGAGCTGGTCGACCTCGACGACCGCGCCGAGCTGGCGCGCCGCTACGCCGAGGCGTGGGTCAGCGCGCTGCCGTCCTTCGGCGAGGCGTTCGGGCTCGTGCTGGCGGAGGCGATGGCGTGCGGCACGCCGGCCGTCGGGTCCGACCTCGGCGGCATCCCGGAGGTGATCGACTCCGATGCGGTCGGCCGGCGCTTCTCCGGCGACGACGAGCGCGACGTGGCGCGGGCGCTCGTCGAGGCGATCGAGCTGGCGGAGGACCCGGCCACCGCGGTCGCCTGCCGGGCCCGGGCCGAGCGGCTCTCGAGCGCCGCGTGCGCGGACGCCTACCAGTCGCTCTACCGCTCGCTGCTGTGACCGCGTCTCAGTGCTTGAACGCGTGGTGCACGACGTGGCGCACGCCGTAGCCCTGGTTCGACTTCATCGTGAACTTCCCGATCTGCTCGATGCGGTCGAAGCCCGCGCAGAACAGCATCGCCCGCCAGCCGCGCCGGTTGGGCACCCAGAACACGACCGCCGCGTCGCGGTTGCCGCGGAAGCGCGCCATCGGGAACGGCACCAGGTCGGTGATCGGCTCGTACTCCTCGGCGGTGATGAACCGCCCGCCCGGCTTGACCAGGTTGCAGATCCGCTCGAGCGCGAGCATCTGGTCGCGCAGGTGCAGCAGCACCGAGCCGCAGAAGACGATGTCGAACTGGCCGAGGTCCTCGGGCAGCGCGTGGTAGATCGAGCACACCACGCGCTCGACGCCGGAGCCGAGCAGCTCCTTGGCGATCCGGAAGCCGGAGCCGCGCACCAGGTCGGGGTTCGGCGTGCGCCGGCGCGGCGGCCAGTCCAGCGCCTCCTCGTCGTCGAGGTCGATCGCCACGACCTCGGCGCCGCGCTTCTCGAGCTCGAACGCCCAGAAGCCGTCCCAGGTGCCGACCTCGAGCACGCGCATGCCCTTCAGGTCGGCCGGGATGCCGTACCGGTCGACGTAGGGACGCATGTCGAAGATCCCGTGCGTGGTCAGGCCCGGGAGCGCGAGGGTGTGGTACCAGGCCTGGTCTCTGGCGCGTTCGAGCAGCTCCATCGCGGCGGGAGCATAAGCGCCTGCCGCACCCGTGGTGCCGATAGGGTCGCGCGCCGATGGACGTGAGCGTCGTCATCCCGGCGCGCGACGCCGCCGGCACCCTTCCCACCCTGCTGCGCGCGCTCGCCGCGCAGGAGACGGGTGCGGCGTGGGAGGCGATCCTGGTCGACGACGGCTCGAGCGATGCGACGCCCGCGCTGGCCGAGGCAGCGGGGCTGCGCATCATCCGCGGCCCGCAGGCCGGGCCCGCCGCCGCCCGCAACCGCGGCGCCGCCGTCGCGACCGGCGCGCTGCTCGCGTTCACCGACGCCGACTGCGCGCCCGACCCGGGCTGGCTCGCGGCGCTGCTGGTCGCTGCGCGCGACGCGGATCTCGTCCAGGGACGGGTGCTGCCGCCGCCGGACGCGCCGGTCGGCCCGTTCGACCGCCACATCTCGGTCGTGACCGAGTACGGCCTGTACGAGACCGCGAACCTGGCGATCGCGCGCGAGTGGTTCGAGCGGCTGGGCGGGTTCGAGTCGATCCTCACGCCCGGCCGCGGCGGCAAGGAGCTGGGGGAGGACGTCTGGCTCGGCTGGCGCGCCCGCCGCGCCGGCGCTCGCACGACGTTCGCCGCCGGCGCGCTCGTCCACCACGCGGTGTTCCCGCGCGGGCCGCGCGGCTACGTCGCCGAGCGCGCCCGGTTGCGCTTCTTCCCCGAGCTCGCCCGCCGCGTCCCCGAGCTGCGCGACGGCTTCCTGCACCGGCGGGTCTTCCTGAACCGGCGCTCGATGCTCTTCGACGCGGCGGTCGGCGGCGCGCTCGCCGCCGCGGCCACGCGCCGCCCGTGGCCGCTGCTGGCCGCGCTCCCGTACGCGGGGCTCGCCGGTCAGGATCCGCCGCTGGTCGCCGCCACGAGGGTCGCCGCCGACGCGGTCGGCCTGGCCGCCATGGCCGCCGGCTCGGTGCGCAGCCGCAGCCTCGTGATCTAGTCGCGACCGGCGCCGTAGGACCGGACTCCGGGGTACAGTCGCGCGCGCATGGCCGCGTCCCCCGAGTCCGAGCCGACCGCGGTCCAAGCCCGGCGGGAGCGCCTGCTCACCCGCCTCGGCGGCGGGTCGCTGCGCACGCACACGGCCGGCGGCGTGCTGATCAACGGCGCTTGGTCGATCGGCCTGCAGGGCCTCGGCTTCCTGCGCGGCTTCATCGTCGCCGCGTTCCTCGCCCCGCACGACTACGGCGTGTGGGCGATCATCGTCGTCGGCTACAGCATGCTCGGCGTCCTGCGGCAGGTCGGGATCGGCGACAAGTACGTCCAGCAGGACGACCCCGACGAGGAGGCCGCCTTCCAGAAGGCGTTCACGCTCGAGGCGATACTGAGCGGCGGGCTGTGGCTGATCCTGATGCTGTTCACGCCGGTCGTGGCGCTGATCTACCGCGCGCCGGAGATCGTCGCCCCCGGCCTGATCGCGCTGCTGGCCATGCCGGGGGCGATCCTGCAGACGCCGGTCTGGGCCTACCACCGCGACATGGACTTCCGGCGCGAGCGGCGGCTGACGGCGATCGACCCGATCGTCGCGATGGTGGTGACCGCCGGGCTGGCGATCGCGGGCGCCGGCTACTGGTCGTTCGCGATCGGCAACGTGGCCGGCACCTGGGCGGGCGCGATCGTGATCCTCCGCCACGCGCCGTATCCGCTGCGCTTCCGCTACGACCGGGGGACGGCGCGCTCGTACGTGAAGTTCTCGACGCCGCTGCTGCTGTCCAACCTGTCCAGCATCGTGCTGGTGCAGGGGACGACGCTGTTCGCGCGCTCGGCGGTCGGCATCGCCGGCGTCGGCGCGCTCGCGCTGGCGAACTCGGTGCGCACCTACACGGCGTTCGCGGACGGGATCATCTCGGCGAGCATGTACCCGGCGATCTGCGCGATGAAGGACCGCCGCGCGGTACTGCACGAGAGCTTCGTGAAGTCGAACCGCCTCGCGCTGATGTGGGGGTTCCCGGTCGGCATCGGCGTGGCCCTGTTCGGGGGTGACCTAATCCACTTCGTGCTCGGCGACCGCTGGCAGTTCGCGGTGACGCTGTTCCAGGCGGTCGGCATCGTGTCGGCGATCGGCCACCTGGCGTTCAACTGGGACAACTACGTGCGCGCGGTCGGGGACACCAAGCCGGTCGCGGTCTACGCCTGGATCGGGCTGCTCGGCTGGGCCGCCGGCCCGGTCCCGCTGCTGCTCGCCGACGGGCTGCGCGGCTACGGCATCGGCCTGTTCGTCGTCGCGCTGCTGAACCTCGTCGTCCGCGCGCACTTCATGCGGCGGTTCTTCCCGGGCTTCGCGATCTGGCGCCACGCGCTGCGGGCGATCGCGCCCACCGTGCCCGCGGTCGGCGCCGTCCTGCTGCTGCGGCTCGTCGAGTCCCCCGCGCGGCCGTTCGGGCTCGTGGTCGGCGAGGTCGCCGTCTACGTCGGCGTGACCGCTGCCGCGACCTGGCTGACCGAGCGCGCGCTGCTGCGCGAGGCGATCGGCTACCTGCGTCGCTCGCGCGGCCTCAGCCCGTCGCCGGCCTGACCCGCAGCGCCGCGTGCGGCAGCCCCTTGAAGCCGGTCACGAGCTCCTCGCGCCCGAGCGCCGTGCGCAGCTGGCCGGGGATCGCGCGCCACGACCGCTTCGGGTGGGCGGTCCCCAGCGGGATGAAGTACAGCGACGTCGCCTCCAGGACGTCGAAGCCGGCCGAGCGGACCATCTGGTGCAGCGCCGGCACGTTCGGGATCCACCACCAGGGCCGCTCGACGCCCTCCAGGCGCGCGGTCGGCGTGCGCCGGCGCGTCATCGAGGACCAGAAGTCGACGGTGTCGGCGATCACGGCCTCGCCGCCGCACACCGACCGGATCGCGGCCAGCGCGCGGACCGGGTCGCGCAGGTGCAGCAGCAGGCTGCCGAGGAACACGAAGTCGAACGTGCCCATCGTCTCCGGCGACAGGTCATAGACGCTGATGTCGCGCCGTTCCACGCCGGAGC
>JAXDHL010000232.1:0-3441 GCA_034664525.1 Solirubrobacteraceae bacterium | reverse complement strand
TTCCGGTCCTGGTCGACGGCGGCCACGCCCGACGGAGTGGTGGATCGCATCGAGATCACTCGCAGCCAGGGGCTGGTCGGGGCGGCCGCCGACGTCGCCCGCGGGCAGTCGGACCTCGTCCCGCAGGCGCCGATCTCGGCCGCGGTGCTCGACCGCTTCGCGCCGCTCGTGCACTCGGCGCCGTTTGCCATGACCGACTACGCGTTCCTCGACACGCGGCGGCGGCCCTTCGACCACCGCGCCGCCCGTTTCGCGCTCGGGCTCGCGCTCGACCGCCGGCTGATGGCGCGGCGGAGCGGGGGCCCGCAGGCGGCGACGCCGTCCTGCCAGGTGCTGCCGGTCGGCTTCCCGGGCTACCGGCCGGCCTGCCGTTCCGCGATCGCATCCCGCGCGGCCGGCGCCTGGGTGACCCCCGATGTGCCGCGGGCGCGCGGGCTCGTCCGTGCATCGGGCACCCGTGGCACGAGGGTCGTCGTCTGGGCGGGTCCGCACACCTTCGCGCATGCCACCGACGTGCGCGACGTCCTGGGCTTGCTCGGCTACCGCCCGGTCGTGCGCCGCTTTGCGACCGACGACGCCTATTTCGCCGCGCTCAGGCACGGCGGCCGGCCGCAGGTCGGCTTCTCGGGGTGGATCGCGGACGACCCGCGGCCCGAGAGCTTCACGCGCGCGCTGGTGTCGTGCGACGCCGGGGGCAGGGGCCCGGCGGCGACGAACTGGTCGCGGTTCTGCGATCGCGGCCTCGACGCGGCGATCGCCCGCGCCGGCCGCCGGCCGGGGGCGCCGTCGCCGAGCACGTGGACGGCGATCGAAAGCCGGATCGCCGCGCTGGCGCCGGTGATCCCGTTCGACACCCGCCGCACCGTCGCGCTCGCGGCCCGCCAGGTCGGCAACCTCGTCTTCAGCCCGAGCGGTGGCGTGCTGCTCGACCGTCTCTGGGTCCGCTGAACCGGCGGATACGATGCGCCGATCCGCCCGCCAGCGAGTCCCCGAGCCCTTGCCGTCGCCCGTGGCGATGCGCCCGCCGACCTGCTGCTGACCGGCGGCCGGGCGTTCAGTCCGGGCACCCGCGAGTGGGTCGACACCGCGCTGGCGATCGCCGACGGCGTCATCGCCGGCTGGGGCGAGCGTGACGCGCACGAGGTCGTCGACGTCGGCGGCGCCGCGCTGACGCCCGGGTTCGTCGACGCGCACATGCACCTCGAGTCCACGAAGCTGTGGATCGACGAGTTCGTCCGCACCGTGCTCCCGCACGGGACGACCGCCGTCGCCGCTGACCCCCACGAGCTCGCCAACGTGCTCGGGGTCGAGGGGATCGTCGCGCTGATGGCCGCCGCCGCGCCGCTGCCGTTCACGTTCGGGGTCGCCGCGTCGAGCTGCGTGCCCGCCTCGCCGCTCGAGACCGGCGGCGCCGCCCTCGACGCCCGCGACGTCGCTGCGTTGATGCACGACCACGGGGCGATCGGCGTCGCCGAGGTCATGAACTTCCCCGGCGTCGTCGCCGGCGATCCGGAGATGCTCGCCCGGATCGCCGCCGCCGGCCCGGGCCGCCGCGTCGACGGCCACGCGCCCGGCCTCGGCGGCCGGGCGCTGGACGCCTACCTGGCGGCGGGCGTGGAGTCCGACCACGAGTGCACACGCCTCGCCGAGGCGGTCGAGAAGCGCCGCAAGGGCATGTGGATCTTCCTGCGCCAGGGATCGGCGAGCCAGAACCTGCTCGAGCTCGCGCCGGCGATCGTCGAGCACGGGCCGGACCTCGCCGCGTTCTGCACCGACGACCGCGAGCCCGACACGCTGCGCCGGCTCGGCCACGTCAACGACTGCGCGCGGCTGGCGGTCTCCGCCGGCGTGTCCGAGATCGACGCGCTGCTGCTCGCCTCCACCCACCCGGCCCGCTACCACGGCTTCACCCACCTCGGCAGCCTCGGCCCCGGCCACCAGGCCGACGTGCTCGCCTTCGACGAGCTCGGCTCCTGGCTTCCTGCGCAGGTATGGCACGCGGGCCGGCTCGTCGCCGCCGGCGGCGCGACGCTGCCGGACGCGGTCCCCGCCGCGCCCGTCCCCGCGCTGCTGCGCGACACCGTCGACGTCGGGACGCTGCCCATCGCAGCCGACCTCGTCCTCGACCACCCCGACGGCACCCGCGTCCGCGCCGTCGGCGTCGAGAGCCACAGCCTGACCACGCTGCGCCGCGAGGTCACGATCGGTTCCGGCGACGACGTCGCCCACGCCGCGGTCGTCGAGCGCCACCGCGGCTCCGGGCGGGTCGGGCGCGGCTACGCCACCGGCTTCGGCCTCCAGCGCGGCGCGCTCGCCTCCACCGTCGCCCACGACGCCCACAACGTCGTGCTCGTCGGCGCGTCCGGCGCCGACATGGCCGCCGCCGTCGCCCGGCTCGCCGAGACCGGCGGCGGGCAG
Source organism: Solirubrobacteraceae bacterium (assembly GCA_034664525.1). GTDB lineage: Bacteria > Actinomycetota > Thermoleophilia > Solirubrobacterales > Solirubrobacteraceae > DATLGB01. The sequence continues at coordinate 1,023 of JAXDHL010000232.1, read as the reverse complement.
GTCGCGGTGCTCGATGGGCGCGTGCTGGCCGAGGTGGCGCTCCCGCTCGCCGGGCTGATGAGCGACCGCCCGGCCGGCGAGGTCGCCGACGCGATCCACGCGCTCAACCGCGCCGCCGCCGAGGGACTGGGCACGACGGTCGAGGAGCCGCTGATGCAGCTCTCCTTCATCGCGCTGTCGGTGATCCCGCAGTTGCGGCTGACCGATGCCGGGCTCGTGGACGTCGACGCGTTCGCCGTCGTCGACGTCGCCGTCCCATGACGACCGAGTCCTTGTTGGCCGGCGGGGTCAGCGCTCCTCGCGCACGTACGGGACGCCGAGCGCGGCCGGCGCGCCGAGCCGCCGGCGGGCCCAACCGGAGGACACCAGCACGAGCACCACGATCGTGAGCATGTAGGGCAGGGCGGCGAAGACCTCCGGCGGCAGGTCGACCCCGCGCGACTGCAGCGTGAAGCCGAGGCTCGACAGCGCGCCGAAGAAGTACGCGCCCACGAGCGTAAGGCCGGGCCGCCAGAATGCGAAGATGACCAGTGCGACCGCGATCCAGCCCGCGCCCGCGGTCATGCCGGCCAGCCAGCTCGGCGTGATCGCCAGCGAGAAGAACGCGCCGCCGACGCCGGCTAAGGCGCCGCCCACGAGCGTGTGCAGGTAGCGCTGGCGGGTCACGTCGATGCCCACCGCGTCCGCCGCCTCCGGCGCCTCGCCGACCGCCCGCAGGTGCAGACCGGCGCGGGTCCGGAACAGGTAGTAGCTGACCGCGGCGACGAGTACCCACGATGCGTAGACGAGCGCGTTCTGGTGGAAGATCACCGGGCCCAGCACCGGCACGTCCTTGAGCCCGAGGACGTCGAGCGCGTGGAAGCTGTGGTCGGCGGGCTGGCCGCCGAGCTTGCCGACGTTGCCGAGAGAGGACGACAGCCCGGCGGCGCCGGCGAAGATCGTCAGCGCCAGGCCGGACACGGTCTGGTTCGCGCGCAGGGTGACGACGAGGAACGCGTGGATCAGCGAGGTCGCGGCGGCGGC
>JAXDHL010000231.1:0-3832 GCA_034664525.1 Solirubrobacteraceae bacterium | reverse complement strand
GCCCTCGAGGCCTGCGGCTACGCCCACAGCTGGGACGCCGCGCGCGCCATCGACCCGCAGGCGGCGCTGGCCGCAGCTCCGGCCCGGCGGCCGGCGGCCGCACACCCCGCCGCCGCGTGGCGCGCCGTGCGCTGCGACCCGGCGCCGGCGACGGTGACCCGGCCGCCCGGCCTGCGCCTCGACACCGGCGGCACCGGCAAGGGCCTCGCCGCCGATGCGATGGCCCATCGGCTGGGCGCGCGGCGCGCGGTCGTCGACGTCGGCGGCGACATCGCCCTCGTGCGCCCGCCCGGCGACGAGGCACCGTTCGAGGTCTTCGTGGAGCACCCGTTCGGGGACGCGGTGGCGACCGTGCTGCGGCTCGACGGCGGCGGCGTGGCGACGTCCGGCCTCGGCACGCGGATCTGGGCCGGCGCCCGTGGTCCCACCCATCACCTGCTCGACCCGTCCAGCGGGCACCCGGCCTGGACGGGGCTGGCGTCGGTCACCGCCCTTGCGCCGAGCGCGCTCGAGGCCGAGGTCCTCGCGAAGGCGGCCTTGCTGAGCGGCCGAGACGGTGCACGGGCCTGGCTCAGCGCGCACGGTGGCGTGGTCGTGCACGACGGCGGCGACGTCGAGCTGGTCGGGCCGCTGGAGACCTCGTCGGCGACGGCGCCCGCCGCATGACCGGCCCCGACCCCCTCCAGCACGGCTGGTGGCTGGCCTCACGGGCCTCCGGCCTGGTCGCGCTCGCGTTGCTGAGCACCGCGGTCCTCGCCGGGCTGATGCTCGGCGGCAAGCTGGCCCGCCGCCCTGGACTGGCGCGCGCGCTGCGCTCGACGCACGAGCACACGGCCGTCGCCGGGCTCGTCGCGGTCGGCGTGCACGGCGCGACGCTGCTCGGCGACGCCTATCTGCGCCCCGGTCTGCCCGGCGTGCTCGTTCCGGGCGTCATCGACTACCGCCCACTGGGCGTCGGCCTGGGGATCGTCGCCGCCTACCTGGCGGCGGCGCTGGGGCTGAGCTTCCCGCTGCGCCGGCGGATCGGCCGGCGCCGGTGGTTGATCGCTCATCCCTTCACCTTGGTTGCGTACGGGATGGCGGTGGCGCACACGCTCATGGCCGGCACCGACGCCGCGGTCGCGTGGGTGTTCTGGCCGGTGGTGGGCAGCGTGGCCATCGTGCTCGCGCTCACGGGCGCCCGCGTCGTGGGCGGCCATCACGCCCAGGCGCTGACCGAGGCCAAGGTCGCGGCAGCGGAGGCGGCGCGGGCCGGCAAAGTGCAGGCAAAATCGGTGTGATGCCGCGACGATGGTGGGTAGCGTGGCTGCCGTGCCACCGCCGCGCATCCTCTACGTCGAAGACGAGCCGTCGATCGCGGAGCCCTTCAGCCGTGCGCTGGAGCGCGAGGGCTTCGCCGCCACGGTCGCCGGCACGGCGGCCGAGGCGCTGCTGCTGGCCCAAGAGCTGCACCCCGACCTCGTCCTGTTGGACCTCAACCTGCCCGACGCCGACGGGCGCGACGTCTTCCGGGAGCTGCGGCGGCGCTCGGACGTCCCGATCATCATGGTCACCGCTCGCGACTCGGAAGCCGACCGCGTGCTCGGCCTCGAGCTCGGCGCCGACGACTACGTCGTCAAGCCGTTCAGCGGGCGCGAGGTGGCCTCGCGCATCCGCGCCGTGCTGCGGCGCACCGGCGCGACCGCGGTCGTGGCGACCGCGGGCCCGCTGCGCCTCGGCGAGCTCGAGATCGACGTCGCCGCACGGCGGACGTTCCTCGAGGGCGACGAGCTGGACCTCACGCGCAAGGAGTTCGACCTGCTCGTCGCCCTCGCACGCCGCGCCGGCACGGTCGCCACGCGCGAGGACCTGATGGCCGAGGTGTGGGACGCGAACTGGTTCGGCTCGACCAAGACGCTGGACGTGCACATCGGATGGCTGCGGCGCAAGCTCGCCGACGACCCGGCGGCGCCGCGCTGGCTGCACACCGTGCGCGGCGTCGGCTTCCGCTTCGCGGCCCCGGAGGCTCCACCGCGGTGAGCCTGCGCCTCCTGCTCGCGCTGACCAGCGCCTACGTCGTGCTCCTGGCCGTCGTCGCGCTCGAGGTCCCGCTCGGGATCGCCCTGCGCGACCGTGTCGACGCCGAGGTGCGCCAGCAGGCCTCCGCCCAGGCCGCGATCGTCGCCGCGACGGCCGCCGACCTCCTGACGCCCGCGCACCGCGCGCAGCTGCAGGCGGTCGTCGACCGGACGGCGGCGGCCACGCGCGGGCGCGTGCTCGTCGTCGACCGCCGCGGGATCGTGCTCGCCGACAGCGCGGGCGACACGATGCGCGGCGAGTCCTACGCATCGCGCCCGGAGATCGCCACGGCGCTGGGCGGTCGCAGCGTCCAGGACACCCGCCGCTCGAACACCCTCGCGGAAGACCTGCTGACGACCGCCGCGCCTACGGTCCAGCGCGGCCGGCCGTCGGGCGCGGTGCGCATCACCCAGAGCGTGGATGCCGTCGATCGCGCCGTGCACCGCTCGTGGATCGCGCTCGCCCTGCTCGGGCTGCTGGTGCTGGGGCTGGCTGCCGCCGTCGGGGCGCTGGTGGCCCGGCGCGTCGCCCGGCCGGTCAGCCGCCTCGAGCGCGCGGCCGAGCAGGTGGCGGCCGGCGACCTGTCGGTGACCGCCGAGGTCGATGGCACGCGCGAGCAGCGATCGCTGGCTCGTTCGTTCAACGAGATGACGGCCAGGCTCGCGAAGCTCCTGAGCTCCCACCAGGACTTCGTCGCCGACGCCTCGCATCAGCTGCGCACGCCGCTGACCGCGCTGCGCCTGCGCCTCGAGGAAGCCGACGCCGCCCTCGACGCAGGCGACCCCGCGATCGCCCGCGACGAGCTGCAGGCGGCGACCGGTGAGGCGGACCGGCTGACGCGCATCGTCGAGGAGCTGCTGGTGCTCACCCGCGCGCCGGGCCTCCGCCCGCCGGCCGAGGCCGTCGACCTCGGGACCGCCGCCCATGAGGCGACCGAGCGCTGGGCGCCGTCCGCCGCGGCCCGCGGCATCGAGCTGACCGCCGTGCCGGGCGCGACCGGGCGGGTGCAGAGCGCCACCGGCGACCTGGACCGCGTGCTCGACGCGCTGATCGAGAACGCCCTCGCCTACTCGCCGCCGGGCACCGCCGTCGCGGTCGTCGCGCAGGACGCGGCGATCCACGTCGACGACGAGGGACCGGGCCTGGATGAGGCCGAGGCCGAAGCGGTGTTCGAGCGCTTCCGGCGCGGCCGCGCCGGGCGGAGCGCGCCCGGCGGCTCGGGCCTCGGGCTGGCGATCGCCCGCGAGCTGGCCGGCCGCTGGAACGCGACCGTGGCGCTGCAGCCGCGGGCCACGGGCGGCACGCGAGCGACCGTCCGGTTCGCCCCGGACACGACCGCACCGCGCCCGCCGGCGGGCGCCGGGGCCGACACGGCAAGGAGCACGACATGAGCAGCAGATGGCAGAGCATCGCGCTGGCCGTCACGGGCCTGGCCCTCGCGGCCGCCCTCGGGATCGCGGTCTCGCAGCTGGCCGGGCAGAGCATCGGCCTGGCCGGCGAACCGCTCAGCGCCGGTGCGCAACTGGCCCCGGCCGTCACCACCAAGGCGCGGACCACGCGCGCGGCACCGCCGCGGCGGCGGCCGACGCGGACGAGGACGAGCACCACCCCGACGCCGACGGTGCCTCGCAGCACGACGCCGGCACCGGCGCCCGCGCCCGCCCCCGCCCCTGCGCCCACGACCAGCACCGACGACCACGGCGGCGGCGACAGCTCTGGCTCGGGCTCGGGGTCCGACGACAGCAGCGGCAAGGGCCGCGGGCGTGGCGGCAGC
>JAXDHL010000230.1:0-5483 GCA_034664525.1 Solirubrobacteraceae bacterium | reverse complement strand
TCCCAGCACATGCTGGAGACCGGCGAGTACGTGAAGGTGATCGCCGACGGCGGCATGCGCAACGGCGGCGACGTCGCGAAGGCGATCGCCTGCGGCGCGGACGCCGTGATGATCGGCTCCCCGCTGGCGCGCGCCCACGAGGCGCCGGGCCGCGGCTACCACTGGGGCATGGCGACGTTCCACCCGACGCTCCCGCGCGGCGCGCGCGTGCAGACGGTCCAGAACGGGTCGCTGAAGGAGATCATCTCCGGTCCCGCGCACGAGAACGACGGCACGTTCAACCTGATGGGCGGCCTGCGCACCTCGATGGCGACGTGCGGCTATCGCGACATCGCCGAGTTCAACCGCGCGGAGCTGATGATCGCGCCGGCGCTGCAGTCGGAGGGCAAGCAGCTCCAGCGCGAGCAGGGCGTCGGCATGGCGCACCGCGGCGTCGCCCGTCCCGCCCCGGCGCCCGAGCCGGTCCCGGCCGGGGTCAACTGACGGTGCCGGCGGGCCCCGCCTCCGACGAGAGCACGACCGCTCTGGCGGGCGCGGAGGTCCGCTCGCTCGGCCACGGCTCGAGCCTCCCGGCGGAGCAGGGGGTCGAGGAACTCGCCCTCGAGCGCGGGGTCGCGACCGACGAGGTCGTCGTGCTCGACTACGGCGGCCAGTATTCACAGCTGATCGCCCGCCGCGTGCGCGAGTGCGGCGTGTTCAGCGAGCTGCTGCCGCACCACGTCGGCGTCGCGGAGGTCCGCCGGCGCCGGCCGAAGGGCCTGATCCTGTCCGGCGGCCCCGCCTCGGTGTACGCCGAGGGCGCGCCGCGGCTGGACCCGGAGCTGTTGGAGCTCGGGATCCCGGTGCTGGGCATCTGCTACGGCATGCAGGCGATCGTCCTGACGCTCGGCGGCAAGGTCGAGGGCGCCGAGGTCGGCGAGTTCGGGCGCTCGGAGCTGACCGTGATGGACACGGGCCGGCTGCTGGCGGGGACGCCGGAGATCCAGAAGTGCTGGATGTCGCACCGCGACACGGTCTACGAGCCGCCGCCGGGCTTCCGCGCCCTGGCCCGCTCGACGGAGTCGCCGGTGGCGGCGATCGAGGACGTCGAGCGCGGCATCTACGGGATCCAGTTCCACCCCGAGGTCGTCCACACGCCGTATGGCCAGCAGGTGCTGACGACGTTCCTGTCCGACGTCTGCGGGTGCGAGCGCACATGGTCGCCCGAGTCGATCATCGACGAGCAGATCAAGCGCATCCGCGCGCAGGTCGGCGACGGCAAGGTGATCTGCGGGCTCTCCGGCGGCGTCGACTCGTCGGTGGCGGCGCTGCTGGTGCACCGCGCGATCGGCGACCAGCTGACGTGCGTGTTCGTCGACCACGGGCTGATGCGCCGCAACGAGGGCGACCAGGTGATCACGGCCTTCCGCGACGTCTTCAAGGTGCCGCTGGTGGCGGTCGACGCCGAGGACCGCTTCCTCGCACGGCTCGCCGGCCTGTCCGATCCGGAGCTCAAGCGCAAGGCGATCGGGGCCGAGTTCATCCGTGTCTTCGAGGAGGAGGCGCGCCACCTCGGTGACGCGAAGTTCCTCGTCCAGGGCACGCTCTATTCCGACGTGATCGAGTCCGGCGGCGGCACCGGCGCGGCGACGATCAAGTCCCACCACAACGTCGGCGGACTGCCGGACGATCTCGAGTTCGACCTCGTCGAGCCGCTGCGGGCGCTGTTCAAGGACGAGGTGCGGGCGGTCGGGGCCGAGCTCGGGCTGCCCGAGCGCCTGGTCTGGCGCCAGCCGTTCCCGGGCCCGGGCCTGGCCATCCGCGTCGTCGGCGGCGAGGCCACCAAGGAGCGCCTGGACACCCTGCGCCACTGCGACGCGATCCTGCAGGACGAGATCCGCAAGGCCGGCCTGTACCGCGAGCTGTGGCAGTCCTTCTGCGTCCTGCCGGACATCCGCACCGTCGGCGTGCAGGGCGACGAGCGCACGTACGGCTACGTAGTCGCGATCCGCGCGGTGACCTCGGACGACGCGATGACCGCCGACTGGGCCCGCCTGCCGTACGACCTGCTGGAACAGATCGCGTCGCGCATGATCAACGAGAGCCGCGAGGTCAACCGGGTCGTGCTCGACATCACGTCGAAGCCGCCCGGCACGATCGAGTGGGAGTAGTGCTCGCCCCGGAGACGGTCGCCGATCTCTGGGCCGACGCCCGGGAGCTGGCGGCGGTCGCGGAGCGCGAGGCCGACCCGCCGGCGCTGCGGCGGGCACTGGTGATGTGCGCGGTGGCCGGGTCCGGCGGCGACCCGGAGGGCTTCCGGGCGCTGCTGGCCGACGTCCACCGGGCGGCGAAGCGGCTCGCGTTCGGCGATCCGCAGCCGCTGTTCGACGCGGCGGCGGCGCTCGTCGCGCAGGACGACCTGCCGGCGCGCGAGGCGATCGTGCTGGCGCCGAGCCGCGACGTGCGGCCGCCGAAGCCGCCGAGCGAGCACACCAGCTACGACGACCTGCGCCCGCAGGACTAGTGCGCGGATCGCGGTCCGGGGCAGGCGCCGGGCGCGGCGGTGCCCGGCGCTCACGGTGGTGGCGCCCCGATCAGGCGCCGACGCCGACGCCGCCGAGGCCGTCGGCGAACGCGCGCAGCCCGCACGCCGCCACGAGCGGGACGCCGAGCGCCGCGGCCGCCTCGCGCACCGCCTCGACCGCGTGGCGGAAGCCGTCGGCGGGCTCGGCCAGCGCCTCGACGCGGGCATGCTCGGCGCGGAAGCCGTCGCGGTGGACCTCGACGTGGCCCCAGGCGGTCACGACGCCTTCGCACCAGTACGCCTCGCCGTACCAGGACCGCGGGCCCGGCTCGAAGTAGCCGTAGATGCCGCACTGGCAGCGCGGGTCGGGGGAGCGGTGGGGCTCGGCGAGCCAGCCCGTGCCGCGGGTCAGCGCGCGGTTGCCGTCAAAGCAGGTCGCGTGCATCACCCGGCCGGTCCAGCGGCAGGGGATGAACGGGGACACGAGGCGCCCGCCGGAGATCCGCCAGGACCGGAACGCCACCAGCGGCGTGGCGAGGTCGGGGGCGGCCGTCACGCGCGCGCGGGCTCGCGCTCGGGCGGGTCGGGAGCCGGCCGGCGCTCGGGCGGCGACGGCGCCGGCTCGCGCTCGGGCAGCGGCTCCGGCACCTCGACCGGCTCGACGACGATCGTCCGCGACGGTCCCGTGAGCGTCACGCTTGCGATAGTACGCCCCGGGGGCGGACGCGGGCCGGATCGGACCCCCTATGATGGACCGCCGCCCACGCCGACTGCGTGGGCTCCGCAACGCCCGAGACTTTGATGAAGACCTACGTCGCCACACCGCAGGACCGCGAGCGCAATTGGGTGCTCGTGGACGCCAACGGCCAGAACCTGGGCCGGCTCTCCACGCAGCTGGCCGATCTGCTGCGCGGCAAGCGCAAGCCGACCTACACGCCGCACTGCGACGTCGGCGACTTCGTCGTCGTCATCAACGCCGAGAAGATCTCGGTGACGGGCAACAAGCGGACCGAGAAGCTCTACCACCGCCACTCCGGCTACCCGGGCGGCCTCAAGTCGCGCACGCTCAACGACATGCTCGAGCGGCGCCCCGAGGAGGTCATCCGGCTGGCGGTCAAGGGCATGCTGCCCAAGAACCGCCTGGCCCGGAAGCAGCTGACCAAGCTGAAGATCTACGCCGGCCCGGAGCACCCCCACGCCGCGCAGCAGCCCGAACTCCTGGAGATCACCACCCGATGATGGCCGACGACGATCACACGAAGGGCTCCGAGCAGGGCGAGGTCGACGAGCCGCAGGAGATCGCCGCCGAGTCCGCCTCGGGCGATCAGGAGCAGCCGACCGAGCGCCAGCAGGAGCGCGAGCAGGCGATCGTCGATGAGCCCGTCGCCGAGAGCGAGCAGCGGATCGCCGAGGCGGCCGCGCCCGCCCAGCCCGCCGGCGCCGGCGAGGCCGAGGACGCCGACGAGGACGACGAGGACGACGAGCCCGCCGCTCCGCGCGTCAAGCCAGAGATCCCGGGCATGGACCTCGAGCCGGACATCGTCCTCGAGGGCGAGGACCGCGAGGAGGACGAGGACTCCGAGGAGGCGTCGTCCGACGAGGACGAGGACGCGTTCTCGCAGCCGATCGCCGACGCGGCGATCGACCTCGGCGCCGGCGCGCGCTACCGGGCGACCGGCAAGCGCAAGCGCGCCGTCGCCCGCGTGATCCTCAAGCCCGGCACCGGCGCCTACACGATCAACGGGCGCGAGCTGGTCCAGTACTTCCCGCGCGACACGCTGCAGCGCACCATCCGCCAGCCGCTCGAGACGGTCGGCTTCGAGGAGCGCATGGACGTCGTGGCGCTGATGCACGGCGGCGGCGTCTCGGCCCAGGCCGACGCGCTGCGCCACGGCATCTCGCGCGCCCTGCTGGAGGCCGATCCCAACCTGCGCGGCGAGCTCAAGCGGCGCGGCTTCCTGACGCGCGACGCGCGCGCCAAGGAGCGCAAGAAGGCCGGCCTCAAGAAGGCCCGCAAGCGGCCGCAGTTCTCCAAGCGCTAGTGCGCGTCGCGGCTGCGGGCCGCAAGCTGTTCGGAACCGACGGCGTCCGTGGGGTCGCCGGCGAGTTCCTGACGGCCGAGCTCGCCCTCTCGCTGGCACGCGCGATGACCGCGCGCATCGGCACCAGCCCCCGGGTGCTCGTCATCCGCGACACGCGCGAGTCCGGCGAGATGCTGGAGGCGGCCGTCGCCGCCGGGATCGCCGAGGCGGGCGGCGAGGCGCTGCTCGGCGGCGTCCTGCCGACCCCGGGCGCCCCGCTGCTGGTCGGCCGCTACGGCTTCGACGCCGCCGTCGTCATCTCGGCGTCGCACAACCCGTACCGCGACAACGGGATCAAGTTCTTCGGCGGCGACGGCTTCAAGCTCTCCGACGCGGTCGAGGCCGAGGTCGAGCAGGCGCTGGCGACGGCGGCGGCGCCGGCGACGCGGATCGGCCGGGTACGGACCTTCCACGGCGCGCTCGAGGACTACCTGCGCTGCCTCGAGGAGCGCTTCCACGGCGCCCTCGACCTCACCGGCCGCCGGATCGCGCTCGACTGCGCCAACGGCGCCACCTACCGCGCCGCGCCGGAGATCTTCCGCCGCCTCGGCGCCGACGTGACGGTCATCGCCGACGCTCCCGACGGGCGCAACATCAACGCCGGCTGCGGCTCCACCCACCTCGACGGCCTGATCGAGCTGATGGCGCGCGGCGGCCACGACGCCGGCTTCGCCTTCGACGGCGACGGCGACCGCGTGCTCGCCGTCGACCGTACCGGCGCGGTCGTCGACGGTGACGAGATGATCGCGCTGGGGGCGGTGCACCTGCGCCGCCAGGACCGGCTCGGCGGCGGCGTGGCCGTCACGGTGATGACCAACTACGGGTTCCACACCGCGATGCGCGACCACGGCATCGAGGTCGCCACCACGAGCGTGGGGGACCGCTACGTCCTGCAGGAG
>JAXDHL010000229.1:0-2779 GCA_034664525.1 Solirubrobacteraceae bacterium | reverse complement strand
GCAGGAGGAAGGAGCCGCCGCGCTCAGGGTCGAGCAGCGCCGCGAACGCGCTGGGGCCGTCGAAGCGCTGCGGGCAGAGCCAGTCGATGGTGCCGTCGATGGCGACCAGCGCCGCGGTGCGCTTGTTTCCGATCATGGCGTGGTCGGCGATCGCGGCCGCGCCAGAGCGGCCGCCCTCAGCGATCGGCGCCGAACTGCTCATGGGCGTCGGGCCGCAGCGTGAGCCCGTGGCCGGCGCGGCGACGGTCGAGCCGCAGCACCCCGTCGCGGGGCTCGGGAACACCGTCGAACACCAGCTGCTCCAGGCGGACGTGATCGTGGAAGTACTCGAGGTGGGCGAGGCGCTCGGCGGCGCAGGCGGCGTGCGCGTGCAGCGCCGGCGCGCAGTGCGCCGAGAGCGGGACGCCGTGCGCCGCGGCGAGCGCCGCGACGGCGCGGAAGCCGGTGAGGCCGCCGCAGCGCGTCGCGTCGGCCTGGAGGACGTCGACCGCCCCGGCCCCCAGCAGCTCCCGCGCATCCTCCGGCCAGGAGTTGTACTCGCCCGCGGCGACCGCGACGGCCGGCGGAACGTGATCGCGGACGAACGCGAGCCCCGAGCGATCGCGGCTGCTGACCGGCTCCTCCAGCCACCGGATCCCGCCTGCTGCGCGGTCGAGCTCGTGCGCGCGGGCGACCGCCTCACGTGCGGCATAGGCGCCGTTGGCGTCGACGAAGAGGGCGACGTCGGGCCCGATCGCCGCCCGCGCGACCCGGACGCGCTCGGGATCCACAGCGGGGTCGGCGCCGGCCTTCATCTTCACCATCGTCATCCCCGCGGCCGCCCCGCCGCCCAGCTGCTCGGTCAGCCGGCCGTCGTCATAGCTGCAGAAGCCGCCCGAGCCGTAGACCGGCACGGCATCGCGGAACGCACCGAGCGCGATCGCGAGCGGCACGCCTCGGGCGCGCGCCAAGCGATCCCACAGCGCGACGTCGATCGCGCTGATCGCGCACGCGGTCAGACCTGCGTCGCCGTCGTTGCGCACGGCACGACGCATGGCCAGCCACGCGGCGCCGACGTCGTCGGCCTCGAAACCGTCGAGGACGCCGGCCAGCGTGTCGGCGACCACCGCCGCGGCGGCGGCGCTCGCGTACGTCCAGCCGAGGCCCATCGTCCCGCCGGCGTCGACCTCGACGAGCACGACGCCGGTGCGGTCCCAGGCCAGCGTGCCGTCGGACTCCGGCGCGTCGGTGGGGACCGACAGCGTGGTGACGCGGAGTTCGTCGAGCGGCGGCATCAGCGCGCCTCGATCCGCTTGTCGCCGAGCCGCTGCGCGAGCCGCGAGGCCAGCGCCATGATCGTGAGAGCCGGGTTGGCCGCGCCCTGCGTCGGCATCACGCTGCCGTCGGCGATGAGGAGGTTGGGCACGCCCCAGGCGCGGTGGTCGCCGTCGACCACGCTCGACTCCGGCGAGGTGCCCATCCGGCAGCCTCCGACGAGGTGGGCGTAGCGGTCGATCGTCAGGACGTCCTGCGCGCCGGCCGCCTCCCAGATGTCGTGCAGCGTCTGCTTGGCAGCCGCGATGTTCGCGCGGTCGTTGTCGCACTTGGTGTAGTCCATGCGCGCCACCGGCATGCCGTGCGCGTCGGTCTCGTCGGCCAGCGTGACGCGGTTCTCCGCGCGCGGCAGTAGCTCACTCAGCGCACCGAGCGTGTACCAGTGGTTGTAGTCGCGCATGTACTCCCGCAGCGCCTGGCCCCAGTGGCCATCGGCGAGCACGTGCTCGGCCCAGGCGATCGGCTGCGGACCGACCGTCTGGATGGAGAACCCGCGCGCGAACCCGCGGGCGGCGTCGGTCTCATAGAACTGCTCGGAGCTGATCTCCGGCGGCGGCGCCTTGAACATGTGCAGGCGGTCGGGAAAGCGGCCGGCGACCTGCGGAGCGCCCTGGACCATGATGTAGCGACCGACCTGGTCGTAGCCGTTGGCCAGCCCGTTCGGGAACCGTGCGCTGGTCGAGTTCAGCAGCAGGCGCGGCGTCTCGATCGAGTAGCCGCACACGGCGACGGCGGCTGCGCGTTGATGGTGCAGTTGCCCGCCGCGGTCGTACGTGACGCCGGTGCACCGGCCGGTCGCATCGTCGACGTCGACGCGGACGACGTGGCTGTCGGCACGCACCTCGACGCCGTGCTCGATCGCGTCGGGCAGGTGAGTGATCAGCGGCGAGGCCTTGGCGTTGACCTTGCAGCCCTGCAGGCAGAAGCCGCGATAGATGCAGTGCGGGCGGTTGCCGAACGCGCCGTTGGGGATCGCCACCGGCCCGACGCGCATCGCGATGCCGAGCGCGCGAGCGCCACGCTGCGCGTGCTCGGCGCCGCCGGAGATCGGATGCGCGTTGTAGGGGTAGCGATGAGGATCGCCCCACGGCCAGTCCTGGCCCGAGACGGGCAACTCGGCTTCGACGAGCTCGTAATGCGGTCGGAGCTCCTCGTAGGCGATCGGCCAGTCGGCGCCCACGCCGTCGCGCGAGCGCACGGTGAAGTCCGATGGGTGAAACCGCGGGGCGTAGCCGGCGTAGTGGACCATCGACCCGCCGACGCCGTGACCGCTGTTGTTCTTGCCCAGCTCGACCGGATCGTCGCCGCCGATGACCCGGGGCGCGGTCCAGTAGAGCTTGTGCGCGCCGGCCTCGTCGGAGACCCAGTCGCGGTCAGGGTCCCAGAACGGCCCGGACTCCAGGCCCACGATCCTCCAGCCGCGGCGCGCGAGGCGCTGGGCGAGCGTCGTGCCGCCGGCGCCGGC
>JAXDHL010000228.1:0-6905 GCA_034664525.1 Solirubrobacteraceae bacterium | reverse complement strand
ACCAGCGCGATGATCGGGCTCAGGTCCAGCGGGCCGATCCGCAGCCCGAGGCGCCGGAAGATGCGCAGGAACGGCTCCGACGTGTCGTGCAGGAAGTCCAGCGTCCCCCGCACGGCGCGGTTGTACGGCGGCGTCAGGCCGAGCGACATCACCAGCGACACGACGATCCAGGCGACGAGGATCAGCGAGTAGACGAAGAACAGCGCGCTGACGAAGTCGGCGATCTGCCCGCGCACGGTCGCGAAGAGGACCAGGCTCACGCGAAGTCCACCACGTCGTCCATGGCGGCGAGGAAGGCGGCGCGCACCCCGCCGCGCTCGAGGGCGGCCAGCCCGCGGGCGGTCGTGCCGCCCGGCGAGGTGACGCCGCGCCGGATCGCGAGCGTGTCCTGCTCGCCCATCAGCACCGCCGCGCCGGCGATCGTGCCGGTCACCAACCGCTGCGCCGTGCCGGCCGGCATGCCGCGCTTGACCGCCGCGTCGATCCAGGCCTCGGCCAGCAGCGCCACGTAGGCGGGCCCGACGCCGGAGATGCCGCCGGCGACCGACATCTGCGCCTCCGGCACGCGCACGACGGTGCCGAGGCGCTCGAGCAGGGCGACCACCTCGGCGTCCTCGTCCTGCGCGCCGTCGACGGCCAGGGCGAGCGTGCCGGCGCCCCGCGCGACCGGCGTGTTGGGCTCGACGCGCGTGACCCGCGCGCCCGGGTAGGCGGCCCGCAGGTCCTCGAGCGAGGTGCGGCCGAGCACGGAGACGACGCGCCGCGCGTGCGGGGCGACCTCGGCGGCGACGGCCGCCAGCTGCGCCGGCTTGTGCGCGAGCACGACCAGGTCGGCCTGCCGGGCGAGCTCGGCGTTGGAGCCGGGCACCGACCCGCCGAGCTCGTCCACGAGCGCCTGCGCGCGCCCGGAGCCGCCGTCGGTGGCGAGCACGGGCCGACCCCATCCGCGCGCGAGCGCGGATCCCATGTTCCCGGCACCGATCAGCCCGACCTGCATGAGGGCGAGGAGGATATGGCCCCGCCCGGGCGCCCGGGCTCAGCCGGGGTTGCGGGCGGAGACGATCCAGGTCGAGGAAGGCGCGTCGACCCCGCCGGGACCGGCCCAGTCGGCCATCCCCTCGACCAGCGCGGCGTGCACCGGCTCGCGCAGGTGCGCCGCCCGGTCGCCGGCCAGCCGCAGGATCTCCCCCGCCGGGCCGAGCGCCATCACGAATTCGGCGGCCTCGTGGAGGTCGCGGCCGATCGTCATCGGCAGGTCGACGCGGTGCAGCGTGAGGTCGTCGTAGCCGGCCGACTTGAGGATCCCGGTGACGGTGTCGGCGTTGCCCATCGCGAACGGGCCCGGGCCGCAGGTCGGCTCGTCATAGGTCTCCGGCTTGGTCACGAAGCGCTCGGTGATCTGCTGGGCGCGCCAGACCCACTCGTTCTCGGCCTTCGCGCGCCAGACGACCATGACCAGCCGGCCGCCCGGCACCAGCGCGGCGCGGACGTTGCGCAGCGCGGCCACCGGGTTGGCGAAGAACATCGTCCCCATGCGCGAGAACGCCTGGTCATAGACGCCCTCGAAGCTCGTGCGCTCGACGTCCGCGACGACGAACATCGCGTTGGGGCAGCCGGCCGCCTCGGCCTCGGCGCGCGCCGCGGCGATGAAGCGCGGCGCGGCGTCGACGCCGACCGCCACCCCGCGCGGGCCGATCTGGGCGGCGATCTGCTGCGTCGTGTCGCCGAAGCCGCAGCCGATGTCGAGCACGCGCGCGCCGAGCCGGGGCGGATAGCGGCGCAGCGCGTCGTCGCCGAACGCCTTCAGCCCGGTCACGACGAGGTGCCGGTAGCGCACGAAGCGGTCGAACAGCGGGCCGTCCCAGGCTTGCACGGCCTCCGCGTTGGCGGTGGCGGGCGCCGCGGTGGCATCCATGTCCGGAGTCGTACCACGGCCTCCGGGCCGCGGCAACCCGTCTAGGACTGGTTGAAGAACCCCTTCTCGATCAACCGCGCCCGCTCCTCCGCCGAGACCTCGACATTGCGCGGGGTCAGCAGGAACACCTTGTCGGCGATCCGCTGCATGCCGCCGTCGAGCGCGTACGTGAGCCCGGAGGCGAAGTCGATCAAGCGCTTGTTGAGGTCGGACTCGGACTGCTGGAGGTTGATGATCACCGGGATCGAGTCCTTGAACTTGTCCGCCACGTCCTGGGCGTCGTTGAAGGAGCGCGGAGTGACGAGGTGCACGCGGACATCTCCCCTGCCGTTGGTGGGGCGCGCGGCGCCGGAGCCGACGGAGCGCAGAACGTTGGTGCGGCGCTCGCCCGGGTCGTCGGCGAAGATGTCATCGATCTCGTCGCGGCGCCGGCGGCTCGACAGCCGCCGCACGTTCGGGCGGTCGCGATAGCGGTCCTCGAGCTCGGCCTCGGGGTTGGGCGAGCTCGCCCGCCCCGGGCTGGGCTCGTCGTAGTGATCGTCATCCTCGTAGCGGTCCTCGGCGAGGCCGAAGTAGACGAGGGTGCGGTGCCAGGTGTCGCGAAGGGCCATGGGAACGTCCGAAGGGTTCGGCGTGCAGGGGGTTTCCCCTCCCTGCGGATCCTAGTCCTGCCGGGCGTCTCGCGAGTACAGTCGCGAGCCCACACGCACGATCGTGGCCCCCTCCTCGACCGCCACGCCGAAGTCCTGCGAGGTGCCCATCGAGAGCTCGTGGAGCCCGTGCTCGGCGGCGAGCTCGGCCAGCCGGCGAAAGTGCGGGCGCGAGTCCTCGGGACGCGCGGCGGCGGGCGGCATCGTCATCAGCCCGCTGACGGTGACCGGGCAGCGGGCGATGAAGTCCGCCAGCTCGCCGGGTGCGACCCCGGCCTTGCCGTCCTCGCCGGCCACGTTGACCTGGATCAGCACGCGGGTGTCCGGCGTGCCGTGGCGGCCGAGCTGCTCGAGCACGGACTCGCTGGCGACGGAGTGGACGAGCTCGGCCAGCGGCAGGATCTGCTTGACCTTGCGTGACTGGAGCTGACCGATGAAGTGCCAGCGCAGCTCGGGATGCAGCGCCGCCTTCTCCTCGAGCGCCTGGGCGCGGTTCTCACCGGCGACCTCGATCCCGGCCGCCGTGAGCGCGCCGAGATCGTCGGGCGCGAGGTACTTGACCGCCGCCAGCAGCGTGACCGCGGCCGGGTCGCGGCCGGCCCGCTCGCACGCGGCCTCGATCTCCGCGCGGACCGGCGCGGCGTCGACGGTCACGCCCGCCACGCCATCCCGCCCTGCCGGCCGGTGGCGCCGTGGTCGCGGCGGTGGCTGAAGAAGCGGTCGTCGCAGATCGTGCACAGGCCGGTGTCGTGGACCTCCGCGACGCCGGCGTCGCGCAGCTGCGCCGTGGCGACGACGTCGAGCGCGAGGTTGCGCTCCCCGGCGCGCGCGCCGTAGGCCGCGAAGCGCTCGTGGACCTCCTCCCCCACCTCGTAGCAGCAGCCGCGCGCCGCCGGCCCGAGCGCGGCGGCGATCTCGCCGGAGACGCCCAGCCCGCGCAGGGCTGCGACGCCCTCGGCGAGGATCCCGGCGTCCAGGCCGCGCCAGCCACCGTGGAGCATCGCCACGCCCCCGTCGGCGACGAGCGCGACGGGCAGGCAGTCGGCGGTGAACACGAGCGCGGCGACATCGTCGCGCGCCGTCGCCTGGCCGTCCTCGTCCGCGCCCTGCGACGGCGGGCCGGCCGCGGCGACCCGGCGCACGGCGCCGCCGTGGACCTGGCGGCCGAAGGCGACGCGCGCCCACGGGACGCCCGCCCGCTCGCACAGGCGCGCCCGGTTGACCTCGACCGCGCCCGGATCGTCGTCGGTCAGGACGCCGAGGTTCAGCGACGCGAACGGCCCGGTCGAGACGCCGCCATGGCGGGAGCTGAACAGCACGCGCCCGCCCGGAAGCTCGGCGGCGACGTGCGGCCCCGCCCAGGTGAACGGCTCCGGCAGCGTCACCGCGGCGGCGGGGGCGGCTCGTCGGGCCAGTGCCCGTGCTTGGACAGGAAGTCGCGCGCGGCCTCCTCGTCGTCGCGATCCTTGTCGCCGCTGAAGCCGATGCGGAAGAGCACGTTCCAGACGATCAGCGCGAGCGCGGAGCCGACCAGCATCGCCCAGCCCTCGACCGCGTTGGCGTTGCCGGCCACGAACAGGATCACGAACCCGCCGACGAAGAGCAGGAGCGGCAATCCGTACCGCAGGAAGGCCATGCCCATACCTTCACGGTACCCCGTCGAGGGCGGCCCGAAGCTGCGTGTCGCGGTCCGGGGCGGCGCCGTCGAGCGCCGCGTCGAGCGCCGCCCGCAGCCCGGCGCCGACGGCCGGGCCCGACAGGCCCGCGGCGAGCAGGTCGTCGCCGCCGATCGCCGGCCGCACGTGCCGCAGCTCCTCGGTCCACCGGCGCACCGGCTCGGCGGCGCCGAGCGCGGCGGCGACGTCGAGCGCCTCCGGCGGGCGACCGCGGGCGAGGCGGGCGATCTCCGACGGCCTCGCCGCCTCCGCCAGCGCGGCGGCGAGCGGGCGCGCACCCGCGGCGGCGACCACCGCCTCGCGCTCGGCGACCGGGAACGCCAGCCGGTCCAGCGCCGCGCGCCGCACGTCGGCGGGCGCGTCGAGCAGCGCGGCGCCGAGCCACGCCAGCGGCAGCGCCGGACGCACATCGGGGACGCGGAAGGCCGGGTGGATCGCGGCGGCGCCGAGCCCATCCGCGGCCAGCGCCTCGAGGACCGCGGGCAGCGGCTCGCGGAGTGCGAGGCGCATTTCCGCGCCGATCCGCGGCCCGCTCACCGTGGCCAGGGCGCCGCCGGCGATCGCCTCTCGGGCCAGAGCCGCCGTCGCCGGGTGCGGGGCGAAGCCGAGCCGCGCCGCGTAGCGCGCCATTCGCAGCAGCCGCGTCGGGTCGTCGAGGAAGGACCGCTCGTGCAGGACGCGCAGGCGACCGGCCTCGAGGTCGTCGAGCGCACCCGGCCAGGCGGCACCGGCGCCGTCGGCCAGCCGGATCGCCAGCGTGTTGACGCTGAAGTCGCGCCGCGCCAGGTCCTCCTGCAGCGTCGCCCCGAGCGTCACCTCCGGCAGCGCACCCGGCGCCGGGTACGTCTCGGTGCGCGCCGCGGCGACGTCGTTGCCGTCCACGGTGGCGGTCCCGAAGCGCTCGTGGATCGCCTCGACGCCGCCGATCCGGCGGGCCAGCGCGAGCGCGTCGCCCTCGACGACGACGTCATATTCGCGCGGCTCGCGCCCCAGCAGCGCGTCGCGCACCGCGCCGCCGACCACCCACACGCCGGGCTCGCCGCGCAGGCGGTCCAGCAGCGGGGACCGCAGGCGCTCGGCCGCTCGCTCGTTCCAGGGGGGCATCTGACAAACGGTATTCTCACGCCGGATGTCGCCGGACTCCCCGCGTAGG
The DNA here is from genome assembly GCA_034664525.1 of Solirubrobacteraceae bacterium. Lineage (GTDB taxonomy): Bacteria > Actinomycetota > Thermoleophilia > Solirubrobacterales > Solirubrobacteraceae > DATLGB01. Next base: position 1,511 of record JAXDHL010000228.1, on the reverse strand, counting down.
CGCCGGCGCTGGATCCTCATCGGGCTCGCTGTGGCCGTCCTGGCCGCCGGCGGGGCCGTCGCCTTCGTGCTGCAGCACCAGCCGGGCGACGTGTCGAACCCCCACGTCGAGTTCAGCGCTCCCCCGGCCGCCACCCCGACCCCGCAGCAGACGCCCGAGCCGAAGAAGGCCGAGGACTTCCGCTGGCCGATCTACGGGTACAGCCCCGATCGGCGCCGCCAGCTCGACGTGCCGAAGTCGCTGCGCCCGCCGTACCGGCGGGTCTGGTTCTACGACGGCCGCAGCCTGCTCGAGTTCCCGCCCGTGATGGCGAAGCGCTCGCTGTACCTGCTCAAGGACAACGGCAGGGTGAACGCGATCAACAAGGACACCGGCAAGGTCCGCTGGGCGAGGACGGTCGGCCGCCTCGCCGCGTCGTCGCCGGCGATCCGCGGCAACCGGGTCTACCTGACCGTGCTGCTGCGCCCGAGCGGCAACGGCGGCCGGGCGCTCGCGCTCTCGGCCGGCACCGGCAAGATCCTGTGGTCGCGGCCGCTGCCCTCGCGCACCGAGTCCTCGCCGATCGTGGCCAACGGCGCCGTGTACTTCGGCTCCGAGAACGGGACCGTGTACGCCCTGCGGGAGTCCGACGGGGGCGTGCGCTGGACGTTCCACGCCGCCGGCGCCGTCAAGGGCGGCCTCGCGCTCAAGGACGGCAGGCTGTTCTTCGGCGACTACGCCGGCCGCATGTACGCGATCCGCGCCTCCGACGGCCGGCAGGTCTGGTCGATGTCGACCAGCGGCGCGCGCTTCGGCTTCGGGTCCGGCCAGTTCTACGCGACGCCTGCCGTCGCCTACGGCCGGGTGTTCCTCGGCAACACCGACGGCAGCGTCTACTCGTTCTCGACGCGCACCGGACAGCTCGCATGGCGGACGAGGACCGCGGGCTACGTCTACTCCTCGCCCGCCGTCGGCAATGGGCCGGGCGGGCGCCCGACGGTCTTCGTCGGCTCCTATGACGGGACGTTCTACGCCATGGACGCCCGGTCCGGGGCGATCCGCTGGCGCTACGGCGGGGGATCGAAGATCTCAGGCGGCGCCATGCTGCTCGGCGACGTCGTCTACTTCTCCGACCTCGGGCGCCGGCGGACGATCGGACTCGGCGTCAACACCGGACGCAAGGTGTTCGACTTCCCGCGCGGCGGTTACAACCCCGTCATCACCGACGGCCGCACGCTGTACGTCATCGGCTACGGCGCGATGTACGCGCTGCGCCCGCTGTCGGACAAGCAGCAGAAGGCGATCGTCAAGCGCAAGCGCGCCCGCGCGCAGGCGGCGCGGCAGGTGCGGCGGGCGGCCGCGCGGCGCGACCGCGCGCTGGTGGCCGGCTGCGCCGGCGCGTCGCGCGCCGCGCACTCGCACCGGCGGGCCCAGGTCATCTCGTTCCGGCGCTGCGTGGCGCGGCGCCGGGCGGCGGGCACGCAGCGGGCGTGCGCGCGCCGCGCCCGGGCCTACCACAAGGGCAAGGGCGC
>JAXDHL010000227.1:0-5083 GCA_034664525.1 Solirubrobacteraceae bacterium | reverse complement strand
CGCGAGTACGCGCACAGGTCGGAGGCGTGCTCGGTGCCCTCCTCCTTGTCGCCGAAGTAGATGCCGCCGGTCAGCTCGCGCACGACCAGCAGGTCGACGTCGCGGACGTCCTTGAGCGGGCTCGCCTCGGCCAGGGCGGGGATCGCCTTGACCGGGCGCAGGTTCGCGAACAGCCCCATGCCCTTGCGCAGGCCGAGCAGGCCCTGCTCGGGCCGCGGACCGCCGTGGTCCCACTTCGGCCCGCCGACGGCGGCGAGCAGGACGGCGTCGGCGGCGCGGCAGGCGGCGAGCGTCTCGTCGGTGAGCGGGCTGCCGTGGGCGTCGATCGACACGCCGCCGAACAGGTGCTCCTCGTAGGTGAGGTCGTCCGCGACGGCGTCCAGGACGCGCAGAGCGGCGGGCAGGATCTCCGGGCCGATGCCGTCCCCGGGCAGCGTGACGATCTTGGGCATGCGGCGCGGGAGCCTAGCTTCCGGCTCCCGCGCCGCGCCCGGCGGTGCCTAGTAGGCGCTCGTCCCGTTCGGCGTGCCCAGGCCGGTCGGGCCGTCGTAGCCCGCGGTGGCGGTGCACAGGTACGAGCCGCCGCACGAGCCGTTGGACCCGCTGGTGACGTCGTAGAACGCCGAGCTGCCGTAGAGGGACTGCGCGGCGGTGGTGGCGCCGCCGGCGAGCGCGTAGACGCCCGCCACGACCGGCGCGGCGACGGACGTGCCGCCGAACACCATCCAGCCGCCCTTGCCCTGGTACTTGGTCGTGTCGTAGACCGCGACGCCCGTGGCCGGATCGGCCACGGCCGAGGTGTCGGCGACGGTGCGCCTCGCGCAGCCGCTGTCGTGCTGCCAGGACGGCTTCGCGGCGTAGGCGGAGCAGCCCGACCCGGCGCCCGACCAGACCCGCTCGGTCCAGCCGCGCCCGCCCGAGGCGGTCGTCAGCGTCGTGCCGCCCACGGCGGTCACGTTCGGGGAGGCCGCCGGGTACTCGACGCCGTAGCCGGAGTCGCCGGAGGACACGGTGATCGGGATGCCCGGGTGGTTGTAGGCGCTGGCGTAGACCCCGGTCGTCTCCTGGGAGAACTCCGAGCCGCCGTAGGAGTTCGAGATCACGGTCGCGCCGCGCGCGGCGGCCGTGTTCTCGGCCGCGGCGAGGTCGGTGAACGCCGCCGAGCTGGCCTCCACGAGGAGGATGTTGCAGTTCGGGCAGATCGCCGACGCCATGTCGAGGTCGAGCGCGATCTCCTGCCCCCAGCCCGCGTTCACACGGGGCGGCGTCGTCCCGCCGGTCTGGTTGATCTTGGTGATCGTGCGCGCCGGCAGGCCGTAGGTGGACCGGTAGACGTTGAGGTCGGCCTGCGCGGTCGGCAGGTCGTACGCGTCGACGATCGCGATCGTCTTCCCGGCGCCGTTCGCCGCCGAGGCCGACGTCAGGTTGTAGGCGGACTGCAGGCTCTGTGGCCCGTAGCCGTTCGGCGTCGTGGTCGCGGCAGGGGTGCCGCTCCCGTCGACGACGACGCGGGCGTGGCAGGCGGCGGCGCCGTGGGCCGGCGGGCCGCAGACTCTTTCGGACTTCGCGTCGGCCGTGGCCGGCAGCAGGACGAGTGCCGACACGACGGCACCGGCGATGCGGTGAACCTTCAAGAACCCTCCTAAGGGCTCGTGGAACGATCCCCCGCGCCGGCTCCCCCCGGCCCAGGGTGGAGCCAGGTTAGACCGCTAGCCGGTGGATCGCCATCGCCCATCCGTCGAGCGTCACCGTGGAGACCGTCAGAGCGCGGTCGTAACCGGCCCGCGGCGCTCGCGGTCGCGCTCGTAGGCGCTGATCGCATCGTCCTGCTGGAGCGTGAGCGCGATGTCGTCGAGGCCGTTGAGGAGCCGGTGGCGGCGATCCTCCTCGATCTCGAACGGCACCGTGCGGCCGTCGAAGCGGACCTCGAGGGCCTCGAGGTCGACCTCGGCCTCGGAGGCCTGCATGAGCGCGCGCACGTCCGCCTCGGGCAGCCGCACCGGCAGCAGGCCGATCTTCAGGCAGTTGGAGAAGAAGATGTCGGCGAACGACGCCGACACGACCGCCTGGAAGCCGTAGTCCTGCAGGGCCCACGGGGCGTGCTCGCGGCTCGAGCCGCAGCCGAAGTTCGGCCCGGCGGCGAGGATCGGGTTCGACGGCAGGTCGAACGAGGGGTCCTTGCGCCACTCGTCGAACAGGAACTGGCCGAAGCCGGTCCGCTCGACGCGCTTGAGGTAGCGCGCGGGGATGATCTGGTCCGTGTCGACGTCGGCGCGGTCGAGCACGGAGACCGGGCCCTTGATCAGCTTGATGGGGTCCATCACCACTCCCGGATGTCGACGAAACGGCCCTCGATCGCGGCCGCGGCCGCCATCTGCGGGGAGACGAGATGCGTGCGGCCGCCGCGGCCCTGGCGCCCCTCGAAGTTGCGGTTCGAGGTCGACGCGCAGCGCTCGCCCGGCGCCAGCGTGTCCTCGTTCATGCCCAGGCACATGCTGCAGCCGGCGGTGCGCCACTCGAACCCGGCGGCGCGGAAGAGCTCGTGCAGGCCCTCCTGCTCGGCCTGGCGGCGCACCTGCTCGGAGCCCGGGACGACCATCGCGCGGACGTCCGGGTGGACCTTGCGCTCGCCGAGCATCGAGGCGGCGGCCCGCAGGTCGCCGATGCGCGAGTTCGTGCACGAGCCGATGAAGACGCGGTCGAGCGTGATGTCGGTCATCGAGGTGCCGGGCTCGAGCGCCATGTACGTCAGCGCGCGCTCCTCGGACTCGCCCGACGGCGCCGGCACCGCCCCGGTGACCGGGACGACCTGCGCGGGCGTCGTGCCCCAGGTGACCAGCGGCGAGATCTCGGCGCAGTCGATCTCGATCTCGCGGTCGAAGCTCGCGCCGTCGTCCGACCGCAGCTCACGCCAGCCGGCCACCGCAGCGTCGAAGTCCTGCGGCGCGGCCCCGCGCCCGCGGATCCACTCGAAGGTGGTGTCGTCGGGGGCGATCATGCCGGCCCGGCCGCCGCCCTCGATCGTCATGTTGCAGATCGTCATCCGGCCCTCCATCGAGAGCCCCTCGATCACCGCGCCGGCGTACTCGACCGCGTGGCCGGCCATCCCGCCGGTGCCGAGCCTGCCGACCGTGTAGAGGATCAGGTCCTTGGCGGTCACGCCCGGACCGAGCGCGCCCTGGTAGGTGATCCGCATCGACTTCGGCTTCGGCTGGGCGAGCGTCTGGGTGGCGAGCACGTGCTCGACCTCCGAGGTCCCGATCCCGAACGCGAGCGCCCCGAACGCGCCGTGCGTGGCCGTGTGCGAGTCGCCGCAGACGATCGTCATGCCGGGCTGGGTGACGCCGAGCTCCGGCCCGATCACGTGCACGATGCCCTGGCGCGCGGAGCCGATCGAGTAGACCGGCACGCCGAACTCCGCGCAGTTGCGCTCGAGCGTCTGGACCTGCACGCGCGACAGCTCCTCGCGGATGCGCTCGGCGACCGGTGTGCCGTCGGTGGGGACGTTGTGGTCGGCGGTCGCGAGCGTGCGGTCCGGCCGGCGCAGCTTGCGCCCGGCGAGCCGCAGGCCGTCGAACGCCTGCGGGCTCGTGACCTCGTGGACGAGGTGCAGGTCGATGTAGAGCAGACCCGGCGCCACCTCGTGGGCGGCCCAGATCTTGTCCAGCAGGCTGGTGGGCGTCATGAGCGGCGCAGTCCGGCCGACAGCACGCCGAGCAGGACTGCCTCCTCCTTCCCTGGGTTGACGAAGTGGTGGGGCAGGTCGGCGTCGAAGGTCACGGCGTCCCCCTCGCGCAGGTCGTGCTCGGCGCCGTCGCAGCTGAACGTGACCGCGCCCTGCGTGACCAGGACGGTCTCGCGCGAGCCGGGCTCGTGGATCGGCGGGTCGCCGGCCGCGCCGGTGCGCGAGCCGGGCGCGAGCGTGTGCTGGGTGACCTCGGCACGCTGGCCGGGCAGCGGCGGGCTCAGCACCTCGAAGGCGTGGCCGTGGCGGCGCTCGCGGCGGCGCTCGGCGCGGCGGACGATGCTGACCGCCCCGTCCTCGTCGAGGCGCAGCAGCTGTGACAGCCGCAGGTCCAGCCCGGCCGCGATTCGCGCGGCGACCTGCAGCGTCGGGCTCGTCTCCCCGCGCTCGACCTGGCTGAGCATCGGTGCGCTGACGCCGGAGCGGACGGCCAGGTCACGAAGCGAGAGGTCCATGCCCTCGCGCAGGGCGCGGATGCGCGGGCCCAGCGGACGAAGCCCGGGGTCGGGCAGCGCCGGATCGGGCGGTGCGGAGGCCGGGAGGGGCATCAGTCGGTTGTACGTTATCGCATACAGCCGACTGCCCGCAATAGCGTCTGCGCGATGGCGCAGCCGATCACCGCCCTCCCCGACGCGCTGGTCATGGGCGCCGGCGGGACGCTCGGCATCGCGTGGTTGCGCGGGCTGATCGCCGGCCTCGAGGACGCCTCCGGGCTGGACCTGCGGCGCTGCGACTACTTCGTGGGGACGTCGGCCGGGTCCTACGTGGCGGCGACGCTCGCCGCCGGGCGCCGCGTCGTCGAGCCCGGCGCCGACCCCGGCCGCGCCGACGATGCCGCCGCCGACGCGCTGCCCGCGCCGAAGGGCCCGCTCAAGCGGCTCGCCGGCGAGGGTGGGCGGCTGGCGGCAGCGGCGACGGCGCCGTTCATGCCGCTCGCCCTGACCGCCACCCGCCCCGGCGGCGCCGCCGTCCGCGCGGCGGTGCTGCGTGCGGCGCCCAAGCCGCGCAACCCGCCGCAGGACCTGCGCCGCAACGTCGAGCAGCTCGGGGCCCGCTTCGACGGCCGGCTGCGCGTCGTGACCGTCGACCGCAAGCGTGGCTCGCGAGTGGTGTTCGGGGCGCCGGGCGCTCCCGAGGCGGGCGTGACCGAGGCGGTGCTCGCCTCGTGCGCCGTGCCGTGGATCTTCTCGCCGGTCGAGATCGGCGGCCGTGACTACGTCGACGGCGGCGTCTGGAGCATGTCCAACCTCGACGTGGCGCCGGTCGGCCGCGGCGCTGAGGTGCTCGCGCTGCTGCCGATCTTCGGGCACGGCGGGCCGTTCCGGCTGGCGGCCCAGG
>JAXDHL010000226.1:0-3826 GCA_034664525.1 Solirubrobacteraceae bacterium | reverse complement strand
GTCCTGGGTGCGGGCTGACATGAGCGGGCCTTTCGGTTCGAGCGGTGCGCTGTCAGCAGCATCGATCCAGGGACGCCGCGTTTCAGTGAGGGAGACCCACGTGCGGAGGTGTGGCAATCCGTACCGGCCCGAGCGCCGTCGAGGTTCACAATGCGACGAGATGGCCACGACCCTGCTGATCGTCGACGACCACGCCTCGTTCCGCACCGCGGCACGCAGGCTGCTCGAGCGCCACGGCTACCGCGTCGTCGGCGAGGCCGCCGACGGGAGCGCCGCGCTGGAGGCGGCCCGCGAACTGCGGCCGGACGTGGTGCTGCTCGACGTCCAGCTGCCGGACATCGACGGCTTCGAGGTGGCGGCGCGGCTCAGCGCGGCGGGCCGCCCGCCGGCGATCGTCATGGTCTCCAGCCGCGACGGCGAGGACTTCGGCGGCCTCGTCGAGCAGAGCGGCGCGCGCGGCTTCATCCCGAAGTACGCCCTGTCAGGGCCGGCCATGGACGCGGCCCTGGGCGCGCCGTCCCGGGTCAGCGGCTCCCGATGAACGTGAGCACGGCGAGCACCCGCCGGTGCTGGTCGGGCGTGGCGGTGAACCCGAGTTTCGCGAAGATGTTGGTGACGTGCTTCTCGACCCCGCGGTCGCTGACCACGAGCCGCGCCGCGATGGCGCCGTTCGAGCAGCCCTCGGCCATCAGCGCGAGCACCTCGCGCTCGCGCGGCGTCAGCTCGGCGAGTGGATCCACGCGCCGCCGGCGGCCGAGCATGTTCGAGACGACCTCGGGGTCGAGCGCCGAGCCGCCCTCCGCCACGCGCGTCACCGCCTCGACGAAGCGCTCGACGTCCGTGACGCGGTCCTTCAGCAAGTAGCCGACGCCCTCGGCGCGCTCCCCCAGCAGCTCCATCGCGTAGCCCTCCTCGACGTATTGCGAGAGCAGCAGGACGCCGACCTGCGGCAGCTCGCCGCGGATGATCTGCGCCGCGCGCAGGCCCTCGTCGGTCTGCGTCGGGGGCATCCGGATGTCGACGAGGACCACGTCGGGCTTATGCGCGCGGGTCTTGCGCAGCAGATCCTCGCCGTCGCCGGCCTTGCCGACGATCTCGATCCCGGCCTCGGTCAGGAGCCGGCTCAGCCCCTCGCGCAGCAGGACCGAGTCCTCGGCGATCACGGCGCGCATGGGATCTCCGCGCGGACGACGGTCCCGGCTCCGGGGGCGCCCGTGACGACGATGCGCCCGTCGACGGCGGACACGCGGTCGGCCAGGCCGCGCAGCCCCGATCCCTGCTCCGGATCGGCGCCGCCGACGCCGTCGTCGCGGACCTCCACGACGAGCGACCCGTTCTGGCGCCCGATCTCGATCTCGGCGTGCGAGGCGTGCGCGTAACGCGTGACGTTGGTGAGCGCCTCCGCGACGACGAAGTAGACGGTCGACTCGACCGCCGCCGCCAGCCGCTCGTCCGGGACGGCCTGGACCTCGACCGGGAGGAGGGCGCGTCCGGCGAGCGCGTTGACGGCGGCCTTCAGCCCGCGGTCGGTGAGCACGGCCGGATGGATGCCACGCGCGAGCTCGCGCAGCTCGGCGGTCGCCTCGGTCAGCTCCTGGATCGCCTCGTCCGTCAGGACGCGCATCGCCGCCGGATCGTCGGAGTCCCGCGCCAGCCTGAGGTTGAGGGCGAGCGTGACGAGCCGCTGCTGCGCGCCGTCGTGCAGGTCGCGCTCGAGCCGCCGGCGCTCCTCGTCGCCGGCGCGCACGATCCGGGCCCGCGACGCCCGCAGCTCGTCGATCCGCGCACGCAGCTCCGCGCTCAGCCGCTCGTTCTCGAGCGTGAGCGAGGCCGCGCCGCCGACGGCGCGCACCAGGTCGCGCTCCTCCGCCAGCGCCGCGTCGTGCAGGACCAGCGCCAGCGGGGCGCCGCCGCGCTCGATCGGCGTCGCGACCGTGCCGGAGCCCGGCGGGGGCAGCTCGACGCGCCGCCCGCCGGCGTCGACGTACGCCTGGGCGTGCGGGATCCAGTACGCGAGCGTGAGCGAGCTGTCGCCGAGCGCCTCGGCGATCGAGTCGCGCAGCGAGGCGCGCTGGTCGTCCGCGCGGCCGAGCGCCTCGACCAGCTCGGCGACCGCAGCGGCGCGCGACAGGCGCCCGCGGACCAGCCCGACGAGGAACGCGTACGGAATCGTCACGAACGTGCCGAACGCGCCGAAGAGCAGGACCCTCCCGCCGGGGCCGCCGATGATCGACGAGGCGAACAGGCACGCGAACGCGCCGAGCGTGGCCGCTCCCGCGTAGACGAGCGGGCCATAGACGTCGCGCTCGCGCCTGCGGGTCCGCCGGACCCGGCGGACGAGCTCGACCGTTATCAGGGCGATCGTGACGACCGCGATCAGGTCCACCAGCCCGGCGGCGACACGGGCGAGCCCGTCGTTGCGGGCGATCAGCAGCGGGTTCGCGGGACAGCCGTCGCAGACCGCGTCATTCGCGGTGTCCGAGACGAGGAAGCCCGGAAGCTGCAGCAGCGTGGCGTTCACGTAGCCGACCGTGACCAGCACGCGGTGGTAGCGCGATTCCAGCCGGCCGCTCGGGACGGCGAGCACAAGGTGCGCCAGCGCGGCGATCGGGAGCGGGTCCGTGAAGTTCCCGACGGCGAAGACGGCCGCCGTGTCGGAGAACGACAGGGGGGACAGGAACCACAGGAAGCCCACCCACGTCATCAGCGCACCGCTGTGGTTGTCGGGCCGGCGCCACCAGGCGTAGAGGCCGGTGCCGACGAACGACGCCCCGAGCGCCGCGTTGAAGACGGCCCACGTCACCGTGTCGGACATGTGGTGGCTCGTGAGGATGATCGCGACCGCCCCGAGCCCCATGACGAGCCCAAGCGCGGCCAGGGCGAGGAGCGCTCGGGCGAGAGACCTCATTGGCCGACCCTCCCACAGGGCGATGTGGATCGCCACATCTCCCCGGTTGACCTGACGTCAGGCCGGCGCCGAGGTCGGCCTGCGCCTCGATGTCGGCCCGGACCAGGGCTCGCGCGGCGCGCGGCTCGACGGTCACCGTCAGCCGCAGCACCTCCGTGTCCTCGGGTTCATCGGGCACTCGCTCAAGCTCGACGCGCGACGCTCCGTCCACGGTGACCCGCGCCACGAGGTGCGGGTGAAAGCGTAGGACGGAGGCTTCGACGGCGACCAGCAGCGGCGTGCTCTGAGCCCGACCTTCCAGCACCTCGACGCAGCGGACTCGGCTGAACCAGTCCGGCCAGCGCTCGACGTCGCCGAGCACCCCCAAGCACGTGCCGGCGGGCGCGTCGATGATCTGGTGAGCGCTTCCGGTCAGACGCCGAGACATCGAGTGCGCAGCACGGACGCGATCTTCTGGCGCATGCGGCTCGGACAGTAGGCCGCCCGGCCAGTGGCGGACCGGCTGAGACTTAGCACCTTCTTAGCGGGCTCACAGCCGGCCCCCAGGGTCGCCCGGCATTCTCGGCTGCGGGGGACACATTCGAAGGAGATTGCAGATGCTAACTCGCAGACTGAGCAGGCCCCTCGCCATCGGCGCGGCGGTCGTTGTGATCGGAGGCGGCGCCGCCGGGGTCGTCAGCGCGACCTCCGGCAGCGGCTCGGCCGGTGCCAGCACGGGACAGACGGCGCCGGCGGGATTCGCGGCGAAGTCGGGATCGAACGCGCGGTCCGGCCCGGCCGCAGGAGGCGTGGTCGGCACGGTCAGCAGCGTGTCGACGTCGAGCTTCACCGTGTCGACATCAGGGGGTCAGAAGGTGACGGTCAAGAAGGCGTCCACCACGACATACCGCAAGGGGACGAGCTCCGCCTCGGCGAGTG
>JAXDHL010000225.1:0-3012 GCA_034664525.1 Solirubrobacteraceae bacterium | reverse complement strand
AGAGCGCGTGCATCCCGATCCCGTCCGAGGCCACGATGCTGTTCGCCGGCTTCAACGTCAACAACGGCGAGTTCTCGCTGGTCGCCGCCGTGGCGACGGGCGTCGCCGCGAACGTCGTCGGCTCGTGGATCGCCTACGCGATCGGCTACTACGGCCGCGTCGACCTGCTCGAGAAGCACGGGGCGAAGCTGCACATCAAGCCGTCGCACCTGGCCTGGGCAGACAGCTGGTTCGAGCGCTACGGCTCGGCCGCCGTCTTCTTCTCGCGCATGCTGCCGGTCATCCGCACGTTCATCTCGCTGCCGGCCGGCGTGGCGAGGATGCCGTTCTGGCGCTTCACGATCCTGACCGTGCTCGGCTGCGTCCCGTGGATCACGGCGCTGACGCTGATCGGCAAGGCGGCCGGGTCCAAGTGGGTGGACTGGAAGGACAAGCTCCACTACGTGGACTACGCGATCGCCGCGGCGATCGTGCTCGGCCTGATCTACCTGGTCGTGCGGTGGCGCCGGAACAGCAGCGGCGGCACGGCCGCCGATGTCGCGTCGTCGTAGCCACGCCGCCGCCACCCTCGCGCTGGGCTTGCTGCACGGCGCGGCCGACGCGCTCCCGGTCAGCTCGTCGGGCCACATGGCCGCCGCAGAGGCACTGCTCGGGACCGGCGCCGGCGATCCCGTCGGACTGCACGCCGGCTCGCTCGCCGCGGTCGTCGTGGCGTTCCGCGGCCAGGCGCTCGAGGTCCTGCGCCGGCTGACGTGGCGGCGCGTCGGGATGCATCTGGCCGCGGGGGCGATCCCGGCCGCGGCCGGCTACGGCCTCGAGCGGCGCACGGCACGCCTGCCGGTCGCGCCGGGGATGCTGGCCGGCGCCGGGCTGCTGCTGGCCGCCGAGCGCCGGTGCGGGGCGCGCTCTCGCTGGGACGCGGGCGTCGCCGACGGCGTCTGGCTCGGGCTGGCCCAGGCCGCCGCGCTGTGGCCCGGGGTCTCGCGCAACGGCGCGACGCTGGCCGCCGCGCGGCTGCTCGGGTTCGCGCCCACCGAGGCCAACCCGCTCTCGCGCGAGGTCGGCGCGCCGGTGACGCTCGGGGCCGTGCTGCTGCGACGGGCGCCGGTCGACGCCGGCGTGGCGGCGTCGTTCGCCGGCGTGCTGGCCGCGCTCCCGCTCGTGCGCGCCGTCGACCGCGGCGGCCCGCTCTGGCCGTGGGCCGCGGAGCGGGCCGCGGTCGCGCTGGTGGTCCTGCGATCATCCCGCGCCTGATGTCGGACGCCTACGCCGCCGCCGGGGTCGACACGCGCAAGGCCGACGCCGGGGTCTCCGCGATCGTTCGCGCCCTCGCCACCATCGAGACCGGCCGGCCGTCGGCGTCCGTGGCGCCGCCCGGCCACTACGCCGCCGTCCTCAAGGTCGCGCCCAACCTCGGCATCGCCATCGGGACGGACTCGGCGGGCTCGAAGGTGATCGTCGCCGAGCAGACCGGGCGCTTCGACACGATCGGCATCGACTGCGTCGCGATGAACGTCAACGACGTCGTCTGCATCGGCGCTGAGCCGATCGCGCTCGTCGACTATCTCGCCGTCGAGCAGTCCGACCCCGAGATGCTGCGCCAGATCGCCGAGGGGCTCGCGCGCGGGGCGGCCGAGGCCGGCGTCGAGGTCCCGGGTGGCGAGCTGGCCGTGCTGCCCGAGGTCGTCCGCGGCCACCCGTCGCCGAACGGGTTCGACATCGTGGGCACCTGCTTCGGGACCGTCGCACTGGACGCGATGGTCACCGGGACCGAGCGCCGGCCCGGCGACGCCGTGATCGGCCTGCCCTCCAGCGGCATCCACTCCAACGGCTACACGCTCGCGCGTCGCGCGCTGCTCGAGGAGGCCGGCTGGACGCTCGACGACCGGCCCGCCGCGCTGGGGGGCGACTCGGTGGCCGACGTGCTGCTCGAGCCGACCGTGATCTACGTGCGCGCGGCGCTCGACCTGCTGCGCTCGGACATCCCGGTCCGCGCGCTGGCGCACATCACCGGCGGCGGCGTGATGAACCTGCTGCGGTTCCCGGGCACGGCCGGCTGGGAGATCGACGCGCCGCTGCCGCCCCAGCCGGTGTTCGCCGCGATCGCCGAGGCCGCGGGCGTCCCGCCGGCCGAGATGTACGACGTCTTCAACATGGGCTGCGGCTTCGTCGCGGTCGTGCCGGACGAGCACGCCGACGTGGCCGTGGCGATCCTCGGCGCCCGCCACCCGGGTACGGCGCGCATCGGGATGGTCACCGACCGCGCCGGGCGCGTGGAGCTGCCGTCGCTCGGCCTGCGCGCCACGCGCGAGGCCGGCGTCACGACGGCCGGTTAGTCCTTCGCCGGGTACTGGGCCTCGGGCGAGGGCCCGTCGTCCTCGTCGGAGTCCTCGAGGGACCGCGGCGTGGCGATCAGCTCGTCGCTCTCCAGCGCCTCGTTGGCCTTGCGCGCCTCGTCGACGCGCTCGCCGAGGCGTTCGCTCTCGCGCTCGAGCTCGTCGGCCTCGCGCTCTGCCTGCTGGTGCAGTTCCTCGTGCTCGCTCATTGGGTCTCGACTACCCGATTCGCACGGAGCCCACCGCGCATCGCTGGGCAATGCGGACGGCTTGAGCGACCGTCCCGGCGCCGGTACGCTCGCCGGGCCCCGATGACCGTCTCCGACGCCGCCATCCCGTTCGTCGTCCTGCACGACGCGACGGGCCAGGAGCGAACCGTCGAGCTCGACGGCACGCGGCCCGTGACGATCGGCCGGCGCGCCGAGGCCGACGTCGCCCTGCCCTGGGACCGCGAGGTCTCCCGCCTGCACGCCGAGCTGCGCCGCGTGGCCGGCGAGTGGACGATCTCCGACGACGGGCTGTCGCAGAACGGGACCTACGTCAACGAGGTCCGGCTCGTCGGGCGACGGCGGCTCGGCGACGGCGACCTGATCCGTGTCGGGCGCACCCGGATCACGTTCCGCGACCCGGCGGGCGCCGCCGGGCTGCTCACGCTGCTGCCCGGCGAGCTCAACGC
>JAXDHL010000224.1:0-3688 GCA_034664525.1 Solirubrobacteraceae bacterium | reverse complement strand
GTCGAGATCGCGCCGCCCGCCGACGACGTCGACCTCTGCATCGTGCTCGGCGGCGACGGCACGATCCTGACCGCGCTGCGCCGCTACGCCGGCACCGAGGTCCCGGTCTTCGCGGTCAACTTCGGCGAGGTCGGATTCCTGGCCACGATCGACCCCGAGGGCATGCGCGAGGGGTTCCTGCGCGCGTTCCGGGGCGAGTTCGACACGATGCGGATGCCGTCGATCACGATCGGGCGCCCGGAGGCGTCCTGGACCGCGTTCAACGACATCTCCGTCCACCGGCGGCCGGGCAACCGGGTCGCGGACCTCGCGTACGCGCTCGGGGCCGACGAGATCGGCCGGGTCCGCTGCGACGGGCTCGTCGTCTCCACGCCGGCGGGCTCCACCGGCTACAACCTCGCCAACGGCGGCCCCGTGCTGGCCTGGGGCGTCGAGGGCTACGTCGTCAGCTTCATCGCCCCGCACTCGTTCACGGCGAGGGCGCTCGTCGTCGCGCCGGGGGACATCCTGCGCATCCACAACGCCTCGCGGACCGACGCCGCCGAGGTGCACGTCGACGGCCGCCCGACCGCCGAGCTCCCCGCCGGTCAGGACCTCACGGTCCAGTTCGGAGCCGATCATGCGTTGCTCGCCCAGCTGCCGGGGGCGAGCTTCTATCACCGGCTGCGCGAGCGCTTCGGCCGGCTCGCCCGCTGACCCCTCCTTACCTGGGACTGGCGCGTCCCCCTGGAATGTGGGAGGGTCGCGTCCGTCATATGGCTCGGCGATCCCTGAGGAGGGATGCAATGCGAAGAACAGCCGCCGCAATCGCGGCACTCGGCGTGCTGGCGGTGCCGGCGAGCGCCTCGGCGCACAAGTACACCGCGTATTCGGGCGAGGCCAAGACGCCACCCAAGAGCGCGCCGCCGACGACGGAGCTCAACGTCTTCCAGCCGGCCAAGCTCAAGATCCGCTCGGGCGACAAGGTCCAGTACCTCAATCGCGCGTTCCACACGGTGTCCGTGCTCGCGAAGGGCGCCTCGCGCCCGCCGATCGCGGTCCCGGCGCCGGGCGCGACCTACTCGGGGATCACCGACCCGCAGGGCAACCCGTTCTTCTTCAACGGGCAGCAGAAGTTCCAGTACAACCCCGCCGTGTTCGGGCCTGTCGGCTCGGCGACCGTCGGTGACGGCAAGACGCACAGCTCGGGGGCGTTCGCTCCCAACGGACCGCAGCCCGCGCAGTACACGCTGAAGTTCGCCAAGCCGGGCAAGTACACGGTGCTGTGCCTGCTCCATCCGGGCATGAAGCAGAAGGTGACCGTGCTGAAGGCCAAGGCCAAGGGCGCGGACACCGACTCGAAGGTCCGCGCGCGGGTCGCGAGGGAGTCCACGGCGCACTACAAGGACGCCGCCAAGGCGGCGAAGCTGACGCCGTCGGCCCCGGCGACCGTCAGCGTGGGCGCCGAGGTCAAGAACGCGACGCTGCTGACCTACCTGCCGCAGACGCTCACCGTGCCCAAGGGCACGACCGTCTCGTTCCAGAACCTGGCCCCGAGCGAGGTCCACAACTTCGTCTTCGGGCCGAGCGGCGCGGGCCAGTACGTCCAGCAGTTCCAGGCCGCGACGGATCTTTTCCCGTCGGGGCCGGGCGCGCCCAACCAGGTGTCGCCACCGTTCGTCTACGCCTCCGAGCCGCCGACCGCGGCCGGGACCTGGACGTACTCCGGCAACGAATACGGCAACGGGTTCTTCTGGTCACCACTGATGGACACCCAGCCCGGTGACCCGCCGAACGGCCTGCCCGGGACCGAGAAGATCACCTTCGACACCCCAGGCACGTTCACGTACTTCTGCGCCATCCACGGGCCGGAAATGCACGGCACCGTGATCGTGCAGTGAGCATGTGACGAATGTGTGACAACCGGGCTCGGCGGACACGGATCCGTCGGGTCCGGTTGGTACACCCCCGAACGTGCTTCACGAGCTGCGCGTCGAGAACCTGCTGCTGATCGAACGGGCCGAGCTGGGCCTCGGGCCCGGGCTGAACGTCCTCACCGGGGAGACGGGCGCCGGCAAGACGGTGCTCGCCCACGCGCTGGACCTGCTGCTGGGCGGCAAGCCGCGGCCGGGCATCGTTCGCCCAGGGGCGCCGGAGGCCTACGTCGAGGGCGTCTTCGAGGTGCCGCCCGCGCTGCGCGAGCTGCTGGGGGACCGGGTGTCGCCCGACGCGGACGAGATCGTGCTCGCGCGCCGGGTGACCGCGGAGGGACGCACCCGCGCCTACCTCGGCGGGCGCTCGGCGACGGCGGCCGACCTGCGCGACGTTGGCGGAGCGCTGCTGACGTTCTACGGCCAGCACGAGTCGCGCAAGCTGATGCTGTCCTCGGCCCAGCTGGGGATCCTCGACGGGTTCTGCGGGGAATCGCACGCCGCGGCGCTCGAGGCCTTCGCGGGCGCCTACCGCGCCGAGCGGGGGCTGGCGGCGTCGCTGGAGGAGCTGCGGGCGCGGGCCGGCGCGCGCGACCGCGAGCTGGATCTCCTGGAGTGGGAGCTGGCCGAGATCGAGCAGGCCGGCCCGTCCGAGGCCGAGGAGGCGGAGCTGCTGGCCGAGCGCGAGCGGCTGCGCCATGCCGAGGCGCTGCGCGGGGCCGTGGCCGGCGGCCTGGCCGCGCTCGAGGGCGACCTCGACGCCGGCGCCGGCGCCGGCTCGGCGGTCGCCGCCCTGGCCGCCGCCGCGCGCGGCGTGGAGGCGCTGGCCGGCGTGGACCGCGGGCTCGACGTGCTGGGCGAGCGGCTGTCGGCGCTGGCCGTCGAGGCCGACGACGTCGCCGGCGAGCTTCGGCGCTACGCCGATGGGGTCGAGGCGGCGCCGGGGCGCCTGGACGCGGTCGAGGAGCGCCTGGCGCTGCTGGACCGGCTGAAGCGCAAGCACGGCGGGACGATCGAGGCGGTGCTGGCCTACGCGGCGTCCTGCCGCGCGCGCCGGGACGAGCTGGCGGGCGCCGAGGAGGCGCTCGGCGACGGCCAGGCGCGGCTGGAGGCGGCGCAGGCCGAGCTGGCGTCGCTGGCGGGCGGGCTGCGCGCCTCGCGGCTGGCCGCGGCCGCCGCGCTGGCGGAGGCGGTCCGCGAGCGGCTGGCCGACCTGGCCATGGAGGGCGCGACGTTCGAGGCGCGCGTGCAGCCGCGCGCCGACGCGGGCCACGGCCCGACCGGCGGCGACGAGGTGGAGTTCCTGATCGCCCCCAACCCGGGCGTGCCGGCCGGCCCGCTGCGCGAGACCGCGTCGGGCGGCGAGCTGTCGCGGGTGATGCTGGCACTGATGAGCGTCGCGGCGGAGCGGGGCGACGGCGCCGGCAGCGGCGCCGGCACGCTCGTGTTCGACGAGATCGACGCCGGCATCGGCGGCCAGACCGCCCGCGCGGTCGGCGAGCGGCTGCGTGCGCTGGCGTCGGGGCACCAGGTCGTCTGCATCACGCACCTGCCGCAGATCGCCTCGCTCGCGGATCGCCATTTCCGGATCGCGAAGGACACGGCAGGGGAGACCGCGCTCACGACCGTAAGCGCGCTGGCGAAGGGCGAGCTCGTGGGCGAGCTGGTGCGGATGCTCGGCGCCGACGCCGGTGACGTGGCGGCGCGCCGTCACGCCAAGGAGCTGCTGAAGGCGGCGTGAGCGGCGTCGGCTCCTCGCAACGTGCAGGCGGAAGCCC
>JAXDHL010000223.1:0-4058 GCA_034664525.1 Solirubrobacteraceae bacterium | reverse complement strand
CAGCTGGAGCTGATCCGCTCGATCGGGATGCGCTCGGTGATGCTCGTGCCGATGATGGCGGCTGGGCGGCCGATCGGCGTCGTCACCTTCGTGTCCGCCGAATCGGGCCGGACGTTCACCGAGGCCGACCTCGCCCTGGCCGAGGAGCTCGGGCGCCGGGCCGGCACCGCGGTGGCCAACGCCCGGCTGTACGCGGAGCGGACGCACATCGCGCGCACGCTGCAGACCGGGCTGCTGCCGGACGCGGTGCCGGACATCCCCGGCCTCGCCCTGGCGACGCTGTACCGGCCCGCGGGCGAGGAGAACTGGGTCGGCGGCGACTTCTACGACGCGTTCGCGGTCACCGGCGGGTGGATGGTCGTCGTCGGCGACGTCGCGGGACGGGGCCCGGAGGCCGCGGCGCTGACCGCGCTCGCGCGGCACACGCTGCGCACCGCGGCGACGATCGCGCCCGATCCGCTGAGCGCGCTGACCCACCTCAACCTCGAGCTCGCGGCGCGGCCCGAGACGTCGCTCGTGACGGTCGGCTGCGCGCTCGTGACGCGCGGTCCCGACGGCGACTCGATGCGCGCGCGGATCGCCTGCGCGGGACACCCGCCGGCGCTGCTCGTGCGCGGGGGCGAGGTGCAGGCGCTCGGGCGCTTCGGGCCGATGCTCGGCGCGTTCCGCGCCTCGACCTGGGACCCGGTCGACGTCGACCTCTACGACGGGGACGTCCTGATCCTGTACACGGACGGCGTCATCGACACGCGCGGCCGCGACGGGCGCTTCGGCGAGGAGCGGCTGTGGGAGACGGTCGCGTCGGCGGTCGACGCCGGCGATGCGGTCCGGCGCATCGACGGCGCGCTGCGGGCGTTCGAGTCCGGCGAGCAGGCCGACGACACCGCCATCCTGGCCATCCGCTGCGGCACCGCCCCGGCCGTGCCGGGGGTCGTGCATCACCGACTCGAGCTGCCGGGCGGAACCACCGCCCCGCGGCGCGCGCGCCGGGCGGTCGCCACCTGGCTGGCCGAGGAGCTGGCGTCCGACCGGCTGTACGACGTCCGGGTGCTCGTGTCCGAGCTCGTCACCAACGCCGTCCGCCACGCGGGCGCCGACGAGGGGCACGTGATCGGGCTCGACGTCGTCATCTCGCCGGTCTCCGTGCGGGTGTCGGTCAGCGATCCCGGCCCCGGGTTCATCCCGGTCGCCGACCCGCGGCCGCGGCCCGAGGGCGGCGGCGCCGGGCTGCTCCTCGTCGATCGGCTGTCGTCGCGCTGGGCGGTCGAGCCGGGGCGGCCGGCGGTGGTCTGGTTCGAGCTGGACCGGCCGGCCGCGTCGGCGGCCGCATAGCGGCGCTCGAACGACGAAGGCCGCCGTGTGGCGGGCTCGGGCGAACTGCCGGGCAAGGACTCGAACCTTGAATTCCAGGGCCAGAACCTGGCGAGTTGCCGATTACTCCACCCGGCATCGACGGTGCTGCGGCGAGCGAGTATAGAGGTCGGCTCAGGCGCTTCCGTCCGCCGCGCGTGCGAACATACGTTCCCATGGCGATGCCGAAGCAGCCACCCGGAACCACGCGCGAGGCGGTCCGCCGCCTGCTCGAGACCGGTCTGCGTCCCGCCCAAGTGGCCGAGGAGCTCGGCATCGCCCGGCCGACGGTCGCCTACCACGCGAGGCGCCTCGGGATCGACCCCCGGGCCGGCGGCCGCCGCTACGACTGGGCCCAGATCCGTGCGTACTACGAGGCGGGCCACACCTACGTGCAGTGCCGCGATCGCTTCGGCTTCTGCGGCGCATCGTGGACGGCGGCGATCCGGCGCGGGGCGATCGTGCCGCGGCCACCGGGCATGCCGATCGATGCTCTGCTCGTCGGGCCGCGGAACCGCAAGCACATCCGCATGCGCCTCATCTCCGGCGGCCACAAGGAGGCCCGCTGCGAGGCCTGCGGCCTCGACGAGTGGCGCGGCGAGCCGATGCCGCTGCAGCTCCACCACGTCAACGGCGACGGCGAGGACAACCGCCTCGAGAACCTGCAGATCCTGTGCCCCAACTGCCACGCGCTGACCGACACGTGGGGCGGGCGCAACAAGCGGCGGGTCGTCGCGTGATCTCAGAGTTCGCCGTCTGGATCCGCCAGCGCGTCCGCGCGCTCGCCCACGTCCTGGCCCGAGGTCATGAGCCGGCGCGCGAGGTCGAGGTCGGACGACCGCCCGACGGTGAGCGCGCCGGCGACCCGGCCGCCGTCGAGGTAGAAGATCGTGAACCGGCCGTCGTCCATCGAGCCGCGGACGACCTCGCGGTCCCAGGCGGTCGCCGGCCCGACGTACTCGAGCGAGGTCCAGTCGGCGAGATCGGACCAGAAGTACGGCACCTCGACGTACGGGTCCGAGGACCCCAGCATCGCCCGCGCGGCGTGCGCGCCCTCGGCGGTCGCGACCTCGAAATGCTCGACGCGCAGCCGCCGGCCGTGGACCTGGGACTCGTACTCGCACATGTCCCCGGCGGCCCACACGTGCTCGGCGGAGCTGCGCAGCGTCGCGTCGCACCGCACGCCCCCGGAGTCGCCGAACTCGAGGCCGGCGGAGCGGGCGAGCATGACGTCGGGCACCGCGCCGGTCCCCATGACGACGAGGTCGCAGTCGATCTCACGGCCGGACTCGCAGACCACCCGCTCGACGCGCCCCTCGTCGGGCCCCTCGAAGCGTGTCAGCGTCTCCCCCGTGGCGAGCGTCACGCCGTGGGCCTCGAGCACGCCGCGGAAGAAGCGCCCGGCCGCCGTGCCGAAGCCGGTCGAAAGCGGCTCGTCCTCCATCGCCACGATCGTGCACGACTTCCCGAGCGTGGTGAGCGACGCCGCGACCTCGCAGGCGATGTACGAACCGCCGATGAGCACCACGCGGTCGGCGCTCTCGGTGTCGCGGCGGATGGCGTCCGCGTTGGCGAGCGCCCGCAGGTAGTGGATGCCATCGAGCGTCGCACCGTCCACCCGCAGCCGGCGCACGTTGGCACCGGTGGCCAGGAGTGCCTTGCCGAACGAGACCTCCTCCTTGGTCGACAGGGTCGCGACGCGCTCGCCGGGATCGAGCTTCATCACGCTGGTGCGGGTGCGCAGGTCGATGCCGTGCTCATCCCAGAACGACGCCGGATGCAGGTAGGCGTCCTCCTTGGACGAGCGGCCCTGCAGGTAGGACTTCGATGCGGGCGGGCGCTCGTAGGGCGGATCCGGCTCGCGGCCGACGAGCACGACCGACCCGTCGAAGCCTTCCGCACGCAGCGTCGAGGCGGCGGCGGCTCCCGCGGCACCGCCGCCCACGATCAGGATGTCGGCGTCAGCCACGCCCGTTGTCGGTCACGAAATGGGAGGTGATGGCATCCTCGAGGCCGGGGTCGAGCACGAGCAGCACCTCGTCGCCGGCCTCGATCAGCGTGTCCGCCTTGGGCACGAACCCGCCGCCCTCCGAGCGCAGCACGGCGACCACGAGCGAGCCGTCGGGCAGGTCGAGATCGCGGATCTGGCGCCCGGCGGCGGGGGCGCCGTCGGACACCACGAGCTCGATGATCTCGAGCCGCTCCTCGGGCAGGTCGAGCAGGTGCACGAGCCCGTAGCGCGGGACCTCGTGCTCGATCAGGCGCAGGATCAGATCCGTCGCCGACACCGCCGGCTGGATGCCCAGCAGCTTGAAGTGCTCGAGGTTCCGCGGGTTGTTGCAGCGGGCGATGATGCGGTCGACCAGGTACTTCTCCTTGGCGACCTGGCAGATCAGCAGGTTGTCCTCGTCGTCGCCCGTGACGGCGACCACGAGATCGGCCCGGTTGATGCCGGCGCGCTCGAGCACCCACAGCTCGGTGGCGTCGCCGTACTGGACCGCGTGCTCGAGCTCCTGCTCGACGGTCAGGTAGCGCCGCCGGTCGGACTCGATGACCGTGACCTCGTTCTCCTTCTCCAGCAGCTCGCGCGCCAGATTCCAGCCCACCTTGCCCGCGCCGGCGACGATGACGTACATCAGGCGCCTTCCTCGCCGGCCCGTGCAACCGCCGTCTCGGCGGTGCCCAGCGCCGCCTTCTCGAGCTGATCG
>JAXDHL010000222.1:0-3180 GCA_034664525.1 Solirubrobacteraceae bacterium | reverse complement strand
GCTCGTCGACGTGCGAGCCGATCTCGTTCGACAGCACGTAGTGATGCTCCACAGGCTGGACGGGAATCGTCACGCCGCAGATCTCGGCGAGCTGCGGCGTCCACATGCCCGCGCACAGCACGACGGTCTCGGCCTCGATCGTCCCCTCGGCCGTGCGCACGCCGGTGGCCCGGCCGGACGCGACGAGCACCTCCTCCACCCTCACGTGCTCGTGCACCGCTACCCCCCTGCGGCGCGCCGCCTCGGCGATGGCGAGCGTGAGCGCCAGTGGCCGGACCACGCCGTCGTGCGGCAGCCAGACGCCGCCGAGGATGTCGCGGAGGTCGGCGAGGGGCCATTTCTCAGCGATCTCCTCGGGCCCGATCTCGTGAACCTCGACGCCGAAATGCGACGCCATCGCGCCGGCGCGCCGCAGCTGGACCATGCGGTCCGCCTCGCGGGCGATCGTCAGGCTGCCGTTCTCGACCCAGCCGGTGGGCAGCCCGCTCTCCCGTGCCATGCCGGCGTACATCGCGGCGCTGCGGTCGTTGAGCCGGGCGAGGCCCGCGGACACCCGCATGCGCCCGACGGCGCCCGCGGCGTGCCAGGTCGTGCCGGCGCCGAGCGTGTTCTGCTCGAGCACCACGACGTCCCGGCGTCCGAGCGCGGCGAGGTGGTAGGCGACGGAGCAGCCGGCGATGCCTCCGCCGACGACCACGATCTCGGCCTGCGTGGGGAGTGCGGCGGCGGTGGTGCTGGCCTGGGTCAATGGACGGCCTCGATGATCTGACACACGTTGGACCAAGCGACGGTCCGGAGCTAGACCAACACTAGACCGTAACCGCCGGCCGCGTCAATGCGGCGGTATGTCGAATCACCCGGCCGCGCTAATGAGACGGCGGATCGTCGTGCGTCCAGGCCACCGTGCGCGTGCGGTCCCCGCGGAACAGGTCGTGCGAGAACTCCAGCGCGACCCCGTCGCCGTCGTAGGTGACGCGGCGCACGGACATGAGCGGCGCGCCGCGTCGGATGCCGAGCGCGTCGGCCTCGTCCGCGTCGGCGAGCACGGCCTCGATCCGCTCCACGGCGCGCACGAGCACGCGGCCGTAACGGCTGCCCAGGATCTCCGAGATCGAGTCCCCCAGCGGGCACTCCAGCAGGCCGGGGAGCAGGTCCGCGCGCAGTCGGGTGTGCTCGAGCGAGATCGGGACGCCGTCAGCGAGGCGAACCCGGACGAGGTGGTACACCGGGGTCTCCGGAGCGATCTCGAGCGCCGCGGCCGTCTCCGCGTCAGCCGCCTCGACGCTGGCCGAGATCACCCGGGAGCCCGCGTCGAAGCCCTGGCTCCGCAGGTACGCGGGCACGCTGGTGAACCGGCTGAGGTTGCGTTCGACCTTGCCCTGGGCGATGAACGTGCCGCCGTTGCGCCCGGCCGAGCGGGTGACCAGCCCGTCGCTCTCGAGCGCGGCCAGCGCCTGGCGCAAGGTCATCCGGCTCACTCCCAGGCGCTCGGCGAGCTCGCGCTCGGGAGGGAGCCGGGCGTGACGGTCGAAGTCGCCCTTGGCGATGAGGTCGCGCAGATGCTCCTCGATCACTTCGCCCGCCGGCCTGCCATCGCGGATGAGCGGCGGTGTGCGATCAGCGGCGACGGATCGGCGCTTGGGGCGTGGTTGCTGGGTCTTCGACATCCTCGGGGGAGTCTCGCAAATCTGAGGACCTGCTGGGAGGGTTGCAGGACCTGGCTGACCCGCCTGCGATTTCCCGCGACAGCGACACGATCGCTCCGGCCGCGAAGGCGGTCCACATTTGGTCTCCAGAAGGGTATCTTCTGGCCCAGCCTAAGGAGAGATGCTGTGACGGAGACGGACGCGAAGACCACGTTCACCGAGCCCGCGGACTTCTCGGCCCTGGCCAGCCGCGCGGTGCAGCGACATGGGTTTGCTCCCGGCGCGCGGCTGCACGGCTTCAGCCTCACGGAGAACCCGACCTTCCGGGTGGAGGAGGACGGCCACGACGCCGTCGTCGTCCGGATCTACCGGCCCGGCGGCCGGCCGGCGGTGGAGATCCAGTCGGAGCTGGCGTGGATGGACGCGCTGCGCCGGGAAGCCGGCGTGCCGGTGCCCGAGGTCCTGATCGCGTCCGGGGAGGAGGAGCCGCTCCTCGATCTCGGCATTCCCGGGGCGCCCGTCTATGCCGCCGTCTTCGCGTACGTGCCGGGCCGCGAGCCAGGCGACGACGAGCTGCCGGACCTGATCGACACGTTCGGCGAGATCACCGCGCGCATGCACCGCCACGCTCGTGCCTGGACGCCGCCGGCGTGGTTCTCGCGGCCGCGCTGGGACCTGTCGACCACGCTCGGCGGGCGCGCCCACTGGGGACGGTGGCAGCGCGGCGTCGCCGACCCGGCCGCTCGCGAGCAGCTCGAGCGCCTCTCCGCCGTGGTCTCGCGGCGCCTCGCCGCCTACGGCGACGGACCCGGCCGCTTCGGGCTCGTCCATGCCGACCTGCGCGCCTCGAACCTGCTCGTCGACGGCGACCGGCTCGGCGTCCTCGACTTCGACGACGCCGGATTCAGCTGGTACCTCTACGACCTTGCCGGGACCCTGACCTTCAGCGAGGGTCGTGACGATCTCGGCGAGCTCCTCGACCGCTGGGCGACGGCCTACCGGTGCGTCGAGGAGTTGTCGGCCGAGGACGAGCGCGAGATCGAGACCTTCCTCATGCTCCGGCGGCTGCTTATCAGCGCGTACGTGGGGCTGCGACCGGCGACGGAGCTCGCCGCCGACCTGAAGGCGGGGGGCTACGACGAAGAGACGTGCCGGCTCGCCGAGGGCTACCTGTCGCGCTTCTCCTGAGCGCCGTCGACCGCCGTCGCGGCAGGTCGCGGCCGTCGACACGATATGGCGCGCAATGGTAATAGACCTGCCGAACCTTTATCGCCAGATCGTCGCCCAGCGGCATACCGGCGGTCGAACGGTTCGAGTATTGACTTGGCCTGAGGACTGCCCTATGGTCGTCCTCTGCTATTGGTCCAGATCGGTTTGGTTTGGGACTTGCTAAGGAGAGACCAAATGGGTGCCCCCAGTGAGTCGACCCAGGTCGACGGTCCGGGTTACACGGAGCTGCTGCAGCTCGTCTTCGACCGAATGGACGAGTGGAGCGACCGCGTCCTGGCGGTCGAGCCGCTCGGCGGCGGCCTGG
>JAXDHL010000221.1:0-4035 GCA_034664525.1 Solirubrobacteraceae bacterium | reverse complement strand
CGGCCACGGCGAGCCCGGCGCGCAGCGGCAGCAGCCCGTCGAAGGTCCGCACGATCACCGACAGCAGCAGCGACCGTCCCGCCGGCCCCGCCCACGAGCGCCCCTGGCGGCCGCGGCCGGCCGACTGCTCGGCCGCGGTGACGATCGTCCCGTGCGGCGCGCCGGCCGACGCCAGCTCGCGGGCGCGCGCGTTGGTCGAGTCGGTGAGCCGGTGGTGCGCGCGCGGCGTGCCGAGGCTCACGGCGCCAGCCGGACCTCGTCGCCCGGCCGCACCCCGAGCTCGGAGGCCGCGTCGCCGGAGTTGACCGCGACCGCGACCGCGCCGCCGGCGTCCTCGTAGATCAGCAGCGCGCCCGCGGCGACATCCGCGAACGTGCGGACGTACAGCGCGTCGTACGGGCCGTCGCCAGCGTCGACGCGCAGCGGGCGCCCGAGCCGCAGCGCGGACCCGGCGAGCTCGGCCGTGGTGAGGTCGAGCTGCACGTTGCCGAACACGTCCGTGCCGACGGCATGGGCGACGATCGTGTCGCCCTCGCGGCGCGCGCTCGGGCGGGTCAGCGGCACGAGTTCGTCGGCGTCGATCGGCTCGCCCGCTGCCGCCACCAGCTCGCCGCCGGCCAGCCGGGCCGCCACCGGCGCGAACACGTCGCGGCCGTGGAAGGTCGCCGACACCGGCTCCAGCCGCCACGGCGAGGACGAGATCTCGACTGCTTCGACCACGCCGCCGAACCGCGTCGCGGCGGCCAGCAGCAGTCCGTTGTCCGGCCCGACCAGCACCCGGTCGTCCTCCGCCACCCGCAGCGCGACCGCGCGCCGCCGGGCGCCGACTTCGGGGTCCACGACGGCGAGGTGCACACCCGGCGGGGTGTAGGGCAGCGCGCGCTCCAGTGCCAGCGCGCCGGCGAGCACGTCGTGGCGCGGGATCCCATGCGTGAGGTCGATCACCCGCGCGTCCGGGCACACCCGCGCGAGCACGCCGTGCACCACCCCGACGAACTCGTCCGCGAGGCCGTAGTCGCTCAGGAACGTGACGGGGCGCGCCATCGGCGGCCCGAACCTACAACGTCGCGGCCACCCGGTCCGCCGCGGCGGTCCGGTCGACGCCGGCGAGCGCCAGCGCTCGCGGCACGGTCCCGCGGTCGGCCCGCAGGACGCCGAGCGCGACGTGCGCCGCCTCCAGCCGCTTGTCCCGGCGCGCGGCGGCCAGCCGCACGGCGCGCTCGAGCACGAGCTTCGCCGACGTCCCGACCGTGAGCTTCCCGCTCACCGGGACCGCAGGCGGCGGGCCGTACGTCGTGACGCTGACGCCGACGACGTCAAGCGCGGCGGCGAACTCGACGTCGAGCGCATCGGCCAGCGTCGCATGATCGAATCCGAGCGCCGGGGCGACGTCCGGGCAGTCCGTGAGCGCGAGCAGCAGGTGCTCGGCCTCGATCGTGGCGGACCCGGTGCTGCGGGCCTCGTGGTACGCGCCCTCGACCACCACCCGCGCGGTCTTGGCGAACCGCTCGAACATCAGCCACCTCCCAGTCGCTTGGCGTGCTTCTTGTGGACCGCCTGGCGGGTGACGCCGAGCGCCTCGGCCACCTGCGCCCACGTCCAGCCGCCGCCGATCGCGCGACGCACGGCGTCGTCCTCCACCCGGTCCGCGAGCCGGCGCAGCGCGACGACGGCGGCGAGCGCGTCCTCGGGGCTCGGTGTGGTGGCGGCCGCCGTCTCCATGCCGTCAACCGTAGTTGACGACGGGCCGTCTTGTCAACCCGCGTTGACGAGCGCGTCGATCAGACCGTCGGGCGTGTGCGGCTCGGCCTCGAGATCCGGCTCGCGCCCGTGCTCGCGCAGGGCGGCGCTGGTCGCCGGCCCGATCGACGCCAGCCGTGGGCCCGCGGGCAGCGCGCCGCCGGCCGCCTCGGCCAGGAAGCGCACGGTCGAGGCGGAGGTGAAGGTGATCCAGTCCGCGCCGGCCGCCGCCGCCAGCGTGTCCGGGTCCAGCGGCTCGGCGATCGTCTCGTAGAGCGCCAGGATCGTGACCTCGCAGCCGCGGGCCCGCAGCGCGTCGGGCAGGACGTCGCGGCCTTCGAGCGCGCGCACGACGAGCACGCGCGAGAGCGGCACGTCCTCCAGCGCCTCGACCAGCCCCTCGGCGACCGCGCGGGCCGGGACCACGTCGGCGACGATCCCGTGCTCGCGCAGCGCCCGCGCGGTGCCCGGGCCGATCGCGGCGATCCGATGGCCGCCGAGCGCGCGAGCGTCGCGGCCCGAGCGCTCGAGCAGCGCGAACAGCTCGTGCACGCCGTTGGGCGAGCTGACGACGATCAGGTCGTGGCCGGCGAGGAACGGCAGCTCGGCGTCGAGCGCGCGGGTGCGGATGGCCGGCGCCTCGACCACCTCGGCGCCGAGCGCGCGCAGGCGCGCCGCCATCGGGGAGGCCTGCGCGCGGGCGCGCGTGACGGCGATCCGCACGCCGTGCAGCGGTCGCGCCTCGAGCCACTCGAGCTGCTCCGCCAGCCCGGCGACGTCGCCCACGAGCGTGACCGCGGGCGCCTTGACGCCGCGCTCGGCGGCGCGCTCCGCCACGGTCTCGAGCGTCGCCAGCGTCGTGCGCTGGCCCGGCATCGTCCCGCGCTCGACGATCGCCACCGGGGTCTGGGGCGACAGCCCGCCGGCGGTCAGCTGCGCGGAGATGCGCGGCAGCGCTCGCACGCCCATGTAGAAGACGAGCGTCCCGGGGAACGCGGCCAGCGCCGGCCAGTCGAGCTGGGTCTCCGGCTTGTCCGGGTTCTCGTGGCCGGTCACGAACGCGACGGCGCTGGCGACATTGCGCTGGGTGACCGGGATGCCGGCGTAGGCGGTGGCGGCGATCCCCGCGGTGATGCCGGGGACGACCTCGAACGGGATGCCGGCCTCGCGGAGGACGAGCGCCTCCTCGCCGCCGCGGCCGAACACGAACGGGTCGCCGCCCTTGAGCCGGACGACCGTCCGGCCGGTGGCGGCGTGGCGCAGCAGCAGCTCGTTGGTCGCCTCCTGCGGCACCTGCTCGCCGCCGCCCTGCTTGCCGACGAAGACGAGCTCCGCGTCATCGCGCGCCCCGCTCAGCGCGTCGGCCGGGATCAGGCGGTCGTAGAGGATCACGTCGGCCTGCGCGATCAGCTCCGCCGCGCGCAGCGTCAGCAGCCCGCGGTCGCCCGGTCCCGCCCCGACGAGGTAGGCGGTCACGCGGCCAGCAGCTCCCGGGCGCCGGCGGCGAGCATCCGCTGCCCGAGCCCCACGCCGTCGAGGCCGTCGACCTCGTCGAGCACCCACGCCGACCCGTCGGGCCGCCCGACGAACCCGCGCACCGTCCGGCCGTCGGCGTGGATGCCGACCGGCGTGTGGCAGTCGGCCTCGAGCACGCGCACGGCGTCGCGCTCGGCGGCCAGGCAGGCGAACGCGCGCTCGTCGTTGATGGCGGCCGCGCGCGTGTCACCGGCCAGGGCCTGGAGCAGCAGCGCGCCCTGCCCGGGGGCGGGGACGAAGACCGGGGCCTCGAGCGCGACGCCCGGCTCGTCGAGACCGAGACGGGCGAGCCCGGCGGCGGCCAGCACCAGCCCGTCCACCTGGCCGTCGCGCCACTTGCGCAGCCGCGTCTCGACGTTGCCGCGCAGTTCGACCACGTCGAGATCCTCGCGCCAGGCCAGCAGCTGGGCACGGCGGCGAAGCGAGGCGGTGCCGACCCGCGCGCCCGGCGCGCCGACGTCGCCGATCAGCCGGTCGGCGGGATCCTCGCGCTCAGGGACGGCGACGATCGCGGTCCCGGGCGCGAGCTCACCCGGGACGTCCTTGGCGGAGTGCACGGCGAGGTGGACCTCGCCGCCCAGCAGCGCACGCTCGATCGTGTCGACCCAGCGTGACTTGTCCGACGGTCCCTCGCCGCGGTCGCCCGAGGTCGTCAGGGTCACGATCTCGGTCTCGACGCCCAGGCGATCGGCGACCCAGCGCGCCTGCGCGAGCGCGAGCGCGCTCCCGCGGGTCCCGATCCGCAGCGGCGTCAACGCG
>JAXDHL010000220.1:0-3308 GCA_034664525.1 Solirubrobacteraceae bacterium | reverse complement strand
CGCCGAGGTAGGCGTGGTGGCCGGGGCGGGGGGGTCCGGACCCGGGGGCGCGGCGCCACTGCCCGCGTAGCGCCTCGTCGTCCAGAAGCGCCCGCATCAACGCGCCGAACCCGTCGTCGTCGTGGATCTCGCCGGCGAGGTGCTCGAGGAAGCCGTCGAGCTCGTCGAGGTCGCGGTAGGCGACCGGCAGGAACGCCGCCGGGTCGGCCGCCGTCGCGCGCTCGACCGAGCGCACCTCGACCTGCAGTTCGTCGCGGAAGCGCTCCACGCGCCCGCGCACGCGCACCAGGTCGCCGCGCTCGAAGCGCCCGGCCAGCACGTCGGCGTCGCGGAACGCGCGCGCGGCGATCGCGCCCGACCGGTCCCGCAGCTCGAGCGTCAGGTACGGCGTGCCCGAGCGCGCCGTCAGGCGCTCCTTGCGCGTGCAGGCGAGCACGAGGTCGATCTCGTCGCCAGGACGGAGTGTGGCCACGCCGGGAGTGTCGAGCACGTCTGAGGGCACGGGGCCATCTTGTACGGTGGATCGGATGCAGCCTCTGCGCT
Source organism: Solirubrobacteraceae bacterium (assembly GCA_034664525.1). Taxonomy (GTDB): domain Bacteria; phylum Actinomycetota; class Thermoleophilia; order Solirubrobacterales; family Solirubrobacteraceae; genus DATLGB01. The sequence continues at coordinate 2,765 of JAXDHL010000220.1, read as the reverse complement.
GGGAACGCCGTCCCGACGGCCTCCGGGCTCCCGCCCTCGTCGCGGCCTTCCAGGGCTGGAACGATGCCGGCGACGCCGCGTCGTCCGCGATCACCTTCATGGGCTCCGCCCTCAGGGCGCAGCGATTCGCGACGATCGACCCCGAGGAGTTCTACGACTTCCAGGCGACCCGGCCGACGATCCGCTTCGTCGACGGGATCAGCCGCTCGCTGGACTGGCCGGAGGTGGAGGTTCACGCCGTCACCGCCCCGGGCGCGCCGCGCGACCTCATCCTGCTCACCGGCCACGAGCCCAGCTACCGCTGGCGGACGTTCTGCGAGACGATCATGGACCTCGCCGAGGCGCTCGGCGTGCAGTCGGTGGTCACGCTCGGCTCGCTGCTCGCCGACGTCCCGCACACGCGCCCGACGGCGATCACCGGCCTGGCGTCCGACGATGCCCTGATCGAGCGCGTCGGGCTGGCGCAGTCCAGCTACGAGGGACCGACCGGGATCGTCGGCGTCTTGCACGACGCGTGCCAGCGCCGCGGCATCCCGTCCGTCTCGCTGTGGGCGGCGGTCCCGCACTACGTCGCCGTGGCGCCGAACCCGAAGGGCGCGCTCGCGCTCGTGCGCAAGCTCGAGGGCGTCGTCGGCGTCGCGGTCGACGCGACCGAGCTCGAGACCGCCGCGGCCGAGTACGAGCGCCAGGTGAGCCGCGCCGTCGAGTCCGACCCCGACGTGCAGGCGTTCGTGGAGCGCCTGGAGCGGGCGGCGGCGGCCGAGGAGGAGAAGCCGGACCTCGACTCGCTGCCGTCGGGCGACGTCATCGCCCGCGAGTTCCAGCGCTTCCTGCGCCAGCGCGGCGGCCGCGGGCCGGGTGGCCCGGGCGGGCCGCCCTCCGGCCCCTTCGGTTGACCGGCATCCGCCGGCTGCTGGCGCTCGTCACGGTCGCGATGGTCGCGGAGACGGCGGCCTACTCCGCGATCACCCCGCTCCTGCCGCACCTGGCGGCCGAGCACCACCTCTCCAAGGGCGCGGCCGGCCTGCTCGCCGCCGCGTATCCGTTCGGGACGCTGCTGCTGGCGCTTCCGGCGGCCTGGGTGAGCGCGCGGGTCGGCGCCAAGCCGACGGTGATGGGCGCGCTGCTGCTGCTCGGCGGCGGGAGCCTGGCGTTCGGCCTGGTCAGCGCGACGTCGCTGCTGATCGCCGCCCGCTTCCTGCAGGGCGCGGGCGCCGCCGCCGTGTGGGCGGGCGGCCTGGCCTGGATCGTCGCCGTCGCCCCGCGCGAGCGCCGGGTGGAGGCGATCGGGACCGCGATCGGCGCCGCGATCGCGGGTGCGCTCGGCGGCCCGGCGATCGGCGCCGCCGCCGACCAGCTCGGGATGGGCGTCGTGTTCGCGGCGTTCTTCGCGCTGCCGGTCGGGCTCGCGATCGCGATCGCGCGGTTGCCCGGACCCGCGCCGGTCCCAGGACCGGGATTGGCCGCCCTGCGCGTGGCGCTGGCCGAGCCGCTGATGCGCCAGGGCATGTGGCTGATGCTCCTGCCGGCGATCGCGTTCGGCCTCTTCAACGTGCTGGTGCCGCTGCGCCTCGACGCGCTCGGCGCCGGCGCGGTGGCGATCGGGGCGGTGTTCCTGGTGGCGGTCGTGTTCGAGAGCGCCGTGTCACCGCTGGTGGGCCGGATCGCCGACCGCCGCGGCGCGATCTGGCCGGCGCGGATCGGCCTCGCCGGCGGCGCGCTCGGCCTCGGGCTGCTGCCGCTGCCCGCGAACACCGTGCTGGTCGCGCTCGCGCTGGTGGTCAGCGCCGGCCTCATGGGGATGCTGTGGACGCCGGCGATGGCGCTCGTGTCCGAGGGCGCCGAGGTGCGCGGGATCGACCCCGCGTTCGGCTTCGGCCTCGGCAACCTGGCGTGGGGTGCCGGGGCCGCGTTCGGCGGCTCGGGCGGCGGCGCGCTGGCCCAGGCCGTCGGCGACGCGGTGCCCTACATCGCGCTCGCGCTGCTGGCGGTGATCACCGCGGCCAAGCTACCGCGCGGTACGCGCGGCGCCGTCGCGTAGCGCTCAGTCGTCGCTGCCGTGGCCGCCGCCGCTGCGGCCGCTCGAGTCGTCGGCGCCGTGCCCGCCGTGGTCATCGACGGTCGGGACGGCGGTCGCCGCGACGGTGGGCGCCGCGGTCGGGACGGTCGTGGGGACGGCGGTCGGTGCGGGGGCGGCCGTGCGCCGCCGCCGGGCCTTGCGATGCGGCGCCGGCGTGCGGGTGGCGACCGGGGTCCGGACGCGCGCCGGGGCCAGCGCGCGGACGGCGCTCAGCGGCTCGGACGACAGGCCGATCGGCTGCGTCGCGATCCGCGAGGCCGCGAAGGCGGCGCCGGCGGCGATCGCCAGCCCCACGATCGCCAGCAGAGTCAAGGCGAGCGGACGTCTCATGATGGCGACGCTACGCCCCGGGTGGCAAAGCCTCGGTAAAGGTCGCCGAGCGGTCGCCGGGGAGCACGACCACCGCGCGCGCGCCGCCGTCGCGCCGCGAGGCGATCGTCACGTCGCCGCCCCACTCGCGGGCGAGCTGGCGTGCGATCGCCAGCCCCAGCCCGGTGCCGGTGACGCCGCGGCCCGCGCTGCCGCGATGGAAGCGCGCGAACACCGCCTCCTCCTCGCCGGCGGTCAGGCCCGGTCCGCGGTCCATCACCGCGATCCGGCCATCCTCGACCGCGAGCTCCACCTCTCCGCCCGGCGGCGAGTAGGCGACGGCGTTCTCGACCAGCGCATCGAGCACGCGGTCCAG
>JAXDHL010000219.1:0-7066 GCA_034664525.1 Solirubrobacteraceae bacterium | reverse complement strand
AGCTGCGCACGCGTTCGCGCACGGGATGGTGCGCATCCACGGCGACTGCGAGACGGACAACACGGCGGCCTTTCGCAGCCTGCTGGCCGCGGGCATGCGCCACGAGGGGACGCTGCGCGCCTGCTTCGTGACCGCGGCGGGGGTGCCCATCGACGAGCACGTGTTCGGCATGCTGCCGACGGACCTCGCCGGCGCACCGGCGCTCCGGTCGTGACGGCGCTCGATCTCCGGCTCGCCGACGGCCGGGTGCTGCGGGTGTATGACAGCGCGGCCGAACAGCGGGCCGACACGTTCACGATCGTGTGGCATCACGGCTCCCCGCAGACCGGCGCGCCGCTGCCGCCGCTGGTGTCGGCTGCCGCGGCTCGCGGCATCCGGCTGTTGTCCTACGGCCGGCCCAGCTACGGTGGGTCGAGCCCGAACCTGGGCCGGGATGTGGCGGCGGCGGCGGCCGACGTGGCCCAGCTCGCCGACGCGTTGGGCGTGACCCGGTTCGCCGTGATGGGCGCCTCCGGCGGCGGCCCGCACGCGCTCGCGTGCGCCGCACTGCTGCCGCACCGGGTCACGGGCGCGGTCTGCCTGGCGGGTCTGGCGCCACGCACATCGGACTTCGACTGGTTCGCGGGGATGGTCTCGCCCGGCGGCCTGGAGGCCGCCGTCGGGGGCCGTCCGGCGCGCGCCCGCTACGCGACGACGGACGAGTTCGACGAGGACAGCTTCACGCCCGCCGACTGGGCGGCGCTGTCGGGACGCTGGGCCTCGCTTGGCGCCGACGCCGCGCGCGCCGGCGCCACCGGGGTCGAAGGACTGATCGACGACGATGTCGCCTTCGCCGCCCCGTGGGGGTTCGATCCCGCCCGGATCGACGTCCCGGTGCTGTTCGCACAGGGTGGCGAGGACCGGGTCGTGCCGCCCTCGCACGCCGATTGGCTGCTGCGCCGCTGCCCGAGGGCGGAGCTCTGGCTGCGCCCGCACGACGGTCACGTCTCGATCCTCGAGGCGTGCCCGGTGGCGATGGACTGGCTCGTCGCTCAGGCCGCCAGCGCGGCCTGACCCTCGGCGACGGTGAACGCGCGCTCGTAGAGCGCCTTGCCGGAGATCGCCCCGGCGAGGTTCACGAGCCGCAGCTTCGCCAGCGACGCCAGGTGCGCCGCCGTGCCGATCCCGCCCGAGTAGATCCAGCGCCCGCGCACGACGCCGGCGATCCGCGCCACGTCTTTGAGGTCGGGACCGTCGAGCATGCCGTCGCGGTCGGCGTCCGTGTAGACGAACGAGCGCACGCCCCGGTCCTGCAGGGCCACGATCGCGTCGGTCGCCGGCAGCGCCGTCGTCTCGGTCCAGCCGGCGGTGGCGACGTTGCCGCCGCGCACGTCGACCGACACCACGACGCGGTTGCCGAACTCGGCCACCGCGGCGTCCAGGAGGTCGACGTCGCGGAAGGCCGCGGTGCCGAGGATCACGCGCGCGGCCCCGGCCGCGACGGCGCCGCGCACAGCCTCGATCGAGCGCAGGCCGCCGCCGTACTGGACGGGCGTGCCGAGCCGCGCGATGCGGGCCAGGTGCTCGAGCGAGCGCGGCTCGCCCTCGCGCGCGCCGTCGAGGTCGACGACGTGCAGCTGGCGCGCCCCCGCCTCGACCCAGTCCTTCGCCGCGTCGGCCGGATCGTCGCGGTAGACGGTCTCGTCCTCGAAGCGCCCTTGGACGAGACGCACCGCCTTCCCGCCCTGGATGTCGATCGCCGGGTAGAGGATCACGCCGCGGGCACCTGGGCGCAGATCGCGGCGAAGTTGCGCAGCAGCGCGAGGCCGTCGCGCGAGGACTTCTCGGGGTGGAACTGCACGCCGAACACGTTCCCGCGCTCGACGATCGAGGCGAACGCCTCGCCGTAGGTCGCGGTGCCGGCGACGTCGAGCTCGTCGGACGGGCGGCAGACCAGGGAGTGCACGTGGTAGAAGGCCGCGTCGGGCAGCCCGGCGGTCAGCCGCGCCGGCCGGACCAGCGTCACGAGGCTCCAGCCGATGTGCGGCAGCCGCCCGCCCTGGGTGTCCAGGTAGGTCACGGCGCCGCCCAGCAGCCCGAGGCCGCGCGCGCCGTCGTGCTCGGCCGAGGCCTCGAACAGCAGCTGCATGCCGAGACAGATCCCCAGCAGCGGCACGCCCGCTCCCGCGCGCTCGCGCAGGAGGTCGTCCAGGCCGAGGGCGGCGAGGTTGCGCATCGCCTCCGGGAACGCGCCGACGCCGGGCACCACGATCCCGTCGGCGTGCCGGATCTCGGCGTGGTCGCGGGTGATGACCGCGCGGCCGCCGACGTGCTCGAGCGCCTTCTCGACGCTGCGGCGGTTGCCCATCCCGTAGTCGACGACCGCGATCACGACAGCGTCCCCTTGGTCGACGGGACGCCGGTCTCGGCGGGGTCGATCGAGACGGCGACGCGCAGCGCCCGTGCGAACGCCTTGAAGATCGCCTCGATCATGTGGTGGGCGTTCGCGCCCGCCTGCAGGTCGACGTGCAGCGTCAGCCGCGCGCTCGACGAGACCGCCCGGAAGAACTCCTCGGCCAGCTCGTTCTCGAAGCCGGCGATGTCGCCCGCCGGCAGCGGCATGCCCTGCCAGGCGCAGAACGGCCGGCCCGACAGGTCGAGCGCGACGGCGGCCCGGGCCTCGTCCATCGGGATCACGGCGTAGCCGTAGCGGCGGATCCCGGCGCGGTCGCCCAGCGCGCGGTCCAGCGCCTGGCCGAGCACGATCCCGGTGTCCTCGACGGTGTGGTGCGAACCGGTCTGGAGGTCGCCCTTCACCGCCACGTCGAGGTCGAGCGTCCCGTGGCGGGCGAGCAGGTCGAGCATGTGGTCGAGGAAGCCGACGCCGGTCGCGCGGCGGCCGGCGCCCGATCCGTCCAGGCCCAGGGTCAGGCGGACGTCGGTCTCGCCGGTGGTGCGGCTGATCTCGGCGGTGCGGGAGCTCATGTGCGACCGTCCATTCTCGCCTCCATCGACGCAGCGTGCGCCGTGAAGCCCTCGGCGTGCGCGATCGCCGCTCCCGCGGGCGCCAGCGCGGCCGCGGCCTCCGGGCCGATCTCGACGACGTTCATCGTGCGCCGGAAGTGGCGGACGCCCAGGCCGGACGCGAAGCGCGCGGCGCCCTCGGTCGGCAGGACGTGGTTCGAGCCCGCGACATAGTCGCCATATGCGGTGCCGGCGGCGGCGCCGACGAAGACGCAGCCGGCGGCGGTCACGCGGGGTGCGAGCGCCTCGGCCTCGGTACCGCACAGCTGCAGGTGCTCGGGCGCGAACGCCTCGCTGAACGCCAGCGCGGCCTCCACGTCCGGGACGCGGACGAGCGCGAGCAGCGCCGGCTCCGGGTTCCCGGTGCGGGCGGCGACGTCGGCGAGCAGCGCGGCGTCGGTGGCGACGACGGCGACGACCGAGCCCGCCCCGTGCTCGGCCTGGCCGAGCGCGTCGAGCGCGACCTGGGCGGGGTCGGCGCCGGGCGTGGCGATCACGACGAGATCCGACGGCCCGGCGAAGCCGTCGATGCCGACGCGCCCGAACACCTGGCGCTTGGCCTCCTGCGCGTACAGCGATCCGGGGCCGACGATCACGTCGACCGGCGCCACGCTCTCGGTCCCGAAGGCGAACGCGGCGACCGCCTGGGCGCCGCCCATGGCGTAGACCTCGTCGGCGCCACACAACGCGGCGGCCGCCTGCATCACCGGATGGGTCGCGCAGACCGCGACCTCGGCGACGCCCGCGGCGCGCGCGGTCGCGACCCCCATGACGATCGAGGACGGGTACGGCGCCTGGCCGCCGGGCGCATAGACCGCCGCCCGCCGGACCGGGACCTCGCGCAGCGTGATGCGCTGCCCCTGCGGCAGGTCGATGACGCGGTCGCCCGCCAGACCAGAGCGGGCGACCGTGTCGACGTTGCGGCGCGCAAGCTCGAGGGCGTCACGGACGGGTCGGTCGAGCGCCGAGAGCGCATCCTCGAGTGCCGGTTCTGATACCCGCAGACCAACCGGTCTCACACCGGTAAAGCGCTCTTCGAGTGCGCAAATTGCGGCATCTCCGCCGTCCCGGACCTGCTCCAGGACCTCGCGGACCGCGCCGGCGACGGAGCTGCCGGTCGGGACCAGCGCGCGGACGGCGGCCGCCGCGGCCGCGGGGTCCGACGCCGTCAGCCGCTCAACGGCCACGCAGGCGCTCCAGCAGGTCGTCGATCGCGGCGGCCTTGGTGCGGTAGGCCACGGGGTTGGCGATCAGGCGGGCGCTGGAGACGAAGATCTCCTCCCGCACCACGAGCCCGTTCTCGCGCAGCGTGGTGCCGGTCTGGGTCAGGTCGACGATGCCCTCGACGAGGCCGGTCAACGGCGCCAGCTCGACCGAGCCCTTGACCTCGACGATCTCCACCTGGCGGCCGGTGCGGTCGAAGTGGCGCTTGGCGGACTTGGGGTACTTCGTCGCGACGCGCATGACCCCGAGCCGCGCCAGCGCCTCGGCGGCCGGATCCTCGCCGGCCTCGGTGGCGAAGACCATCATGGTGGCGCCGAACCCGAGGTCGTGGAGCTCGACCACCTCGCGCTCGGCCTGCTCGCGCAGCACGTCCTTACCGGTGATGCCGACGTCGGCGGCGCCGGCCTCGACGTAGGTGGGGACGTCGGACGGCCGCATCGTGACCAGGCCCTGCTCGGCGAACAGCAGCTTGCGGTCGTTGGCGCGGACCTCCGCGGTGTCGATCCCGACCGCGTCGAGCACGTCCAGCGTCTCCCGCAGCAGCGCGCCGCGCGGCACCGCGATCGTGAGCGCGGGCACTACGCCGACCGCTCCGCGTTGAGCGCCGCGTGCACGCGCTCGACCTCGAGCGCCCAGCCGACCGCCGGCATCGGGCGCCCGAAGCGCCCGAGCAGCTCGTCGTAGCGGCCGCCGCCGCCGAGCGGCACGCCGAGCGCGGTGTCGAAGACCTCGAAGATCGCGCCCGTGTAGTAGCCGAGCTCGCGCAGCAGCCCGAGGTCGAAGATCACGCGCTCCCGATACTCGGGCGGCAGCAGCTCGTGGACCTCGCGCAGTCCGTCGGCGGCCGGCCCGGCCTGGTCGAGCACGTCGGGACCGCCGCGCAGCTGGGGGATCCGCAGCAGCCGCTCGGGCGCCCACAGCAGATCGACCTCGCGCGCCAGTCCGACGAAGTCGCGCGTGACCAGCTCGTGCAGCAGGCGGTCGCGGGCTTCGCCCTCCACCCCGGCCTCGTCGAGCAGGGCCGGGTACAGCGCGGCGCTGCCGAGCCCGATCGCGTAGCGGGTCAGCCCCACGGCGTCGAGCGCACGGCAGCAGAGCGTGATCGCCTCGGCGGTGCCGTCCGCCGTCGCCACGCCCACGAGCTCGATCCCCGCCTGCAGCTGCTCGCGGGCCTCACCCCGCTGCGGGCGCACGGAGCGGTAGGCGCGCTGCAGGTAGCAGAGGCGCAGCGGCGGCTCGACGTCGGCGTAGCGGGTCGCCACCACGCGCGCGATCGGGATCGTCATGTCCGAGCGCAGGACGAGCACCTGGCCCGTCTCGTCGAACAGCCGGTAGGACGGCTTCGCGGCCAGCGCGTCGCCGGTCCGCAGCGTCTCCTCGTGCTCGAGCGCGGGCGTGTAGACCTCGCCGTAGCCGGCCTCGTCGAACACGCCGAGCATCGCCTGCGTGATCGCGCGCAGCTCGCGCATCTCGCCGGGCAGAACGTCCCGGGTGCCGCTGGGCGTCGGGTGGATCACGGCCGGGCACGCTATTACGTGCGGCCCGCTGAGCGGCTAGGACTCGGCGGGCTGGGTCCGCAGGCCGAGCGGCCGGAGGCCGTGCGGGTACTCGTGGTGCGAGTGCGCGTGCGGCTGGATGTCGTGCTTGCGGATCGCGACGTAGGCCACGAGCGCGGCGAAGCCGACCAGCCCCAGCGCCGTCACGCGTCCGTCGCCGAGGCCGAGCCCGGTGCGCGCGTGCGGCTTGCCGAACCAGTCGGCAAACGACGCGCCGAGCGGCCGGGTGATGACGTAGGCCGCCCAGAAGGCCAGCACAGGGTTGATCCACGAGCGCCACCAGGCGAGCGCCGGGACGGCGATCACGGCGGCGAAGAGGACGGCCGAGCCGAAGAACCCGAGGTGCAGCGAGAGCGCCGTCAGGTCGCCCGCCGCGGTGCCGAGCGCGAAGGTGGCCAGCACGGTCGCCCAGTAGAAGCGCTCGCGGCGGCGCGTCGTGATGCTGTGGATCGACAGGGTGCCCTCGCTGCGGTACCAGACGACCAGCACCGCCGCGACCGCGACCGCGTAGACGGCGGCCGTCACGCCGTAGGAGATGCCCGCACCGCGGCGCAGGCCGTCGGCCGCCATCGTCCCGAAGACGGCCACCATCAGCACCGCGAACCAGTACACCGGCGCGCGATAGGCCCGCGCGCGCAACTGCATCCGCATGGCGACCGCGAATCCGAGCACGCCGACGACCCCGGCCAGCGCGATGCTGGTCTTGCCGAGGAAGTCCGACGTGGCCTCGCCGATGCCGGTCGTCACCAGCTTGATGACCCAGAACACCAGGCCGATCTCGGGGACCTTGGCGGCGAGTGGCTCGACGCCGCCGGAGCGGCGCCAGGCGCGGGCCGGTTCATGGGGGAGTCTCGCGCGGCGGACGCGAGCATGAGTCGAATCAGGCACCTCGCCAAGATGCCGACAGCCGCCTGCCGGGAACCTGAACGTCCCCGGCCCGGTTGCTATGCCTCGATGCGCTCGATCTGGGCGCCGAGCCCGCGCAGGCGCTCGTCGATGCGCTCGTAGCCGCGATCGATCTGCTCGATCGAGCCGATCTCGGACTCGCCCTCGGCGCACAGGGCGGCGATCAGCATCGCCATGCCGGCCCGGATGTCCGGCGACACGAGCTTGGCGCCGCGCAGCCGGGTCGCCCCGCTGATCACCGCGCGGTGCGGGTCGCAGAGGATGATGTTCGCCCCCATCGCGACGAGCTTGTCCGTGAACACCAGGCGGTTCTCGAACATCTTCTCGAACATCAGGACGCTGCCCTCGCTCTGGGTCGCGATGGCCACGGCGATCGA
>JAXDHL010000218.1:0-9403 GCA_034664525.1 Solirubrobacteraceae bacterium | reverse complement strand
CACCGCACCGCCGCGCGCATCTACGAGGACATGGGGTCGCTGTCGCAGGCCGTCGACGCCGCCCAGCGCGAGACCGAGGTCGCCCCCAACGACTCGACCGCCTGGGAGCGCCTGGGCCGGCTGCGGCTGCGGCGCTTCGACCGCGCCGGCGCGGCAGACGCGCTGGAGCGCGCCGTGCGGCTGCTGCCGTCCGAGGAGGGGCTGCTCGACCTGGCGCTGGCCGCGCACCTGCTCGGCGACATCGGCCGTGAGGTCTCCGCCGCCGAGCACGCGACCCGGCTCGCCCCGGACTCCCCGGCCGCGTGGGCGCGCTACGCGCACGCGCTCGCCCGCACCGACCGGCCGTCGGACTGCCTGGCGGCCTGCGAGCGCGCGCTCGCGCTGCGCGACGATCCGGAGGTCCGCACGCTGGCCGCGCGGGTCCGGGAGCTGGCGCCGCGGGAGCTCGAGGAGCGCTCCGCCGCATAGAGCGGGCAGGACGTTGCCGGCCGTCCGGCCGGCGATCTACGGTTCGCCGCCCATGCGATTGATCGTCGCCCGCTGCTCCGTCGAGTACTCCGGCCGTCTCAGCGCCCGCCTGCCGGAGGCGGTGCGGCTGCTGATGTTCAAGGCCGACGGGTCCGTGCTCGTGCACGCCGACGGCGGTGGCTACAAGCCGCTGAACTGGATGACGCCGCCGACGGCGATCGAGGAGACCGGGAGCGGCTTCGTCGTGCGCAAGGTCAAGGGCGAGGACCAGCTCGAGATCACGCTGCACGAGGTGCTGTCCGACGTCGCGGCCGAGATGCCGGTCGACGGCGGCCTCGAGAAGGACGGCGTCGAGTTCCACCTCCAGGAGGCGCTGGCCGCCGCGCCTCAGTGGTGCGGCGAGGGCTTCCGGCTCGTCCGGCGCGAGTGGCCGACCGACATCGGCCCGGTCGACCTCATGTGCCGCGACGAGGAGGACGGCTGGATCGCCGTCGAGATCAAGCGGATCGGGACGATCGACGCGGTGGAGCAGCTGACGCGCTATCTGGACCGGCTGCGCCAGGACCCCGCGATGGCCGACTGCCGCGGTGTGCTGGCCGCGCAGGCGATCAAGCCGCAGGCGAAGGTGCTGGCGGAGTCGCGCGGGATCGCGTGGGTCGAGGTCGACCTGGCGGTGCTGCGCGGCGAGCGGGAGCCGGAGCTCACGCTCTTCGCGTAGCGTGCCAGGCATCGGCGCGGCGGATAACGTCCGGTCGCATGAGCGAGGAGCCTGTCCTGACCAGCGAGGACGGCGGCGTCCTCACGATCACCCTCAACCGCCCGCAGGCGCGCAACGCGGTCAATCAGGCGGTCGCCGAGGGCGTCGCGGCGGCGCTGGACCGGCTCGACGCCGACGACGACCTGCGGATCGCGATCGTCACCGGCGCCGGCGGGACCTTCTGCGCGGGCATGGACCTGAAGGCGTTCGTGACCGGCGAGCGCCCGTGGGCGGGAGACCGCGGCTTTGCCGGCATCACCCAGCGCAGCGCCGCCAAGCCGCTGATCGCCGCCGTCGAGGGCTTCGCGCTGGCCGGCGGGTTCGAGGTCGCGCTCGCCTGCGACCTGATCGTCGCCGCGCGCGACGCGCGCTTCGGCATCCCGGAGGTCAAGCGCGGGCTGATCGCCGCCGGCGGCGGCCTGATCCGCCTGCCGCGCCGGATCCCGTACCACCTGGCCATGGAGCTCGCCCTGACCGGCGACCCGGTCGGCGCCGAGCGGGCGGCCGAGATGGGGATCGTCAACCGCCTGACCGAGCCCGGCGAGGCGCTGGCCGGCGCGCAGGAGCTGGCCGCCACGATCGTGCGCAACGCGCCGCTCGCGCTCGCCGCCTCGAAGACGATCGTCCAGCGCACCGGCGAGTGGTCCGAGGAGGAGGCGTGGCACAAGGCGGGCGAGATCGGCGCTGCGGTCTTCGGCTCCGAGGACGCCCAGGAGGGGGCGAAGGCGTTCGCCGAGAAGCGCGAGCCCCGCTGGCAGGGCCACTGAGAAAAAGGGGACAGGCACCTTTTTCTCAGGAGTGGAGGGTGGCCAGCAGGGAGCGCGAGCCGCCGCGGTCGCGGTGCTCGCACAGGTAGATCCCCTGCCAGGTCCCGAGCGCCAGCCGGCCGCCTGACACCGGCAGCGACAGCGAGGGTCCGAGCAGCGACGCCTTGATGTGGGCCGGCATGTCGTCCGGTCCCTCGATCGTGTGCGTCCAGTACGGCGCGTCCTCGGGCACGACGGCGTCGAAGTAGGACGCGAAGTCACGCCGGACGTCGGGTGAGGCGTTCTCGTTGAGCGTCAGCGACGCGGACGTGTGCCGGATGAACAGGTGGAGCAGGCCGGCCCGCACGTCGCCCAACTCCGGCTGCAGCGCGCCGACGACCTCGCGCGTGACGAGGTGGAAGCCGCGCGGGCGGGGGTCGAGTGAAATCTCGCGCTGGAGCCAGGTCACGGGATCCGGGCCACCCGCATGTCGACGCGCTCCCCGACGAACGGGACGCCCTCCGCCTCGAGCCGGACGCGCTGGCGCGAGCCCTTGGCCAGGGTGCCGTCGGCGCGCACGACGCGCCACCACGGCAGCCCCGGCTCCTCGGTGTCGTGCAGGACGGTACCCGCGTAGCGCGGCGCGCCGGGACAGATGTCGCCGTAGGCCCGCACGAATCCGGGCGGGATCCGCCGGACCCGGTCCAGCACGTCCTCGGGGGCGGTTCGCTTATCGTGGCTGTCCTTGCGCATCGGCACGTATTCCATCGTGGCACGTGATCCGACGTCGGGTGACCTGGGCGTCGCGGTCCACTCGCACTGGTTCAGCGTCGGCTCGATCGTCTCCTGGGCCCGCACGGGCGTCGGCGCCGTCGCCACCCAGTCGGTCGCCGAGCCGGGCTACGGGCCGAACGCGCTCGACGCGCTGCAGGACCCCGCGGCGTCGGCCGAGTCGGCGCTCGCGGAGCTGCTCGAGGCCGATCCGCTGGCGCGCGTGCGTCAGGTCGGCGTCGTCGACGCCCACGGCCGCGTGGCGGTCCACACCGGCGGCGACTGCATCCCGATCGCCGGCCACGTGCTCGGCGGCGGCTTCGCCTGCCAGGCGAACATGATGGCCGCGGACGGGGTTCCCGAGGCGATGGCGGCCGCGTTCGAGGGCGCGTCCGGGCCGCTGGCCGAGCGCCTGGTGGCGGCGCTCGAGGGCGCCGAGTCCGCCGGCGGCGACGTCCGCGGCCGCCAGTCGGCGGCGCTCGTGGTGGTCCCGGCACAGGGGGATCCGTGGCGCCGCAGCACCGACCTGCGGGTCGAGGACCACGCCGACCCGATCACCGAGCTCCGGCGCATCCTCGTGCTCGACCGCGCGTACACGCTGGCGGGCGAGGGCGATGAGCTGCTGGCCGAGGGTCGCGTCGACGCGGCCGGCGCGAAGTATCGCCAGGCGTCCCGGCTCGCCCCGGGCTCGGACGAGCTGCTGTTCTGGGCCGGGCTCGCGATGGCCGGCGCCGGCGACGTCGAGGCCGGCGTGGCCGCCGTCCGCCGCGCGGCCGGCGCGCACCCGGGCTGGCTGGTCCTGCTGGACCGGCTCAGCCCCGAGTTCGCGCCGTCCGGCGACGTGGTGCGGGCGGCGCTAGGCCGCCGCGCGCTCGGCGAGTAGCGCCTCGCGCTCGCGGACGAGCGCGGCCAGCTCCGAGATGGCGGCCTCGACGGCCTCGATCGACTCGGGGCCGGTCAGGTCGCCGTCCTCGTCGAACGCCATCGACGCGAGGCCGACCGGCGTGTCGCGGTCGAGCGCCCGGGCGCCGATCAGGCCGAGCACCTTGCGCAGCTCGGCGGAGGCCCAGACCGCTCCGAACATGCCGGTCGACGCACTGATGACGGCGACGGGCTTGTTGCGCAGCGGGTTGTGCTCGAACGGGCGCGAGACCCAGTCGAGCGCGTTCTTGAGGAACCCGGGGATCGAGCCGTTGTACTCCGGCGTCGCGAACAGCACCCCGTCTGCCTCGGCGATCGCGTCCTTCAGCGCCGCGACGGCGTCGCCGGGCGTGTCATCGCGGTCCTCGTCGTATGCCGGGATGTCCCGCAGCACGGACCCGTCGAGCACGACGAGCTCCACGTCGGGCGGCAGGAGCTTGCCTGCCGCCCGCATGAGCTTCGCGTTGTAGGAGTCCGTACGCAGGCTCCCGACGATCCCCAGGAGCCTCATGCGACTAGGCCTCGGTCGGGCGGACCAGCTGGAGCTCGACCGTGATCGTGACGTCGTTGGCCAGGGCGTTGCCGCCGGACGGGATCGGGGCGTTCCAGTTGATGCCGAACTCGGTGCGATCGACGACCGTGGAAAGCTCGATCGCGATCCGGTCGTTGCCGTCGAAGTACTGGGCCGGGCCGCTGATCGTGCCGGTGGCCTCGATGGGCTTGGTGACGCCGCGCATGGTCAGCTCGCCGGCGACCTTGAACCGCTCGCCGTCCTGCTGCAGGTTGGAGGCCACGAACGTGATCTCGGGGTTGCGCTCGGCGTCGAAGAAGTCCGGGCCCTGGAGGTGGCCCTTGAGCTGGTCGACGGGGACCGAGACGGAGTCGACCTTGACCGTGCCGGTCAGGGTCGGCGTGCCCGACTCATCGGTCAGCTTGGCGTCGAACTCCTCGAACGTGCCGCGGAAGTTGGACAGGCCGGCATGCTTGACCGCGAAACCCGCCCCCGAATGAACCGGGTCCAGCTGCCAGGTGCCGGTGGGAAGGGTCTGCTCGGTAAGGCTCATGGTTTGTGCTCCTCCACCCCGCTCTCTCTCCGAGCGGGATCAATTGGTTGCGTCAGCAAATATAGCACAGATGCTTGCGCACGCAACATCTTCGCACACCGCCCGACACAGCCGTACACTTGAAGGCGAGATGGCTGTCCAGGAGCCGACCGTGTTACAGACGCCCGAGGGGCTCAAGTACCTGCCGCCGGCCCGTGAGGCGGCGTGGATCGGCCTGCTTCAGGCGCACTCGGAGCTTACCCGCGGACTGGACTCGCAACTCCTCGCCGCGCACGGCCTGAGCCTGAGCGCCTACGACGTGCTGTCGCGCCTGGCCCACGCCGAGGAGGGCCACCTGCGGATGTCGATGCTGGCGGAACGCTCGCAGCTCTCGCTCAGCCGCGTCTCGCGCGTCATCGACACGCTGGAGTCTCGCGGCCTGGCCGCCCGCCGGTCGTGCGCGGGGGACTCGCGCGTCGTGCACGCGACGATCACACCCGAGGGCAGCGCGCTCGTCGCCCAGGCCCAGGAGACGTTCTTCGGCGTCATCGAGGAGCGCTTCCTCGGGCGCCTCACGTGTACCGAGGTCGAGCAGCTCGGCGAGCTGCTGGGCCGGCTCGTGGTGGGCCGCCTCGGCGAGCAGTGCCCGAACGCCGTCGACGCCGGTTAGGCTTCCGCGCCGTGCGTCATGACGCTCTCGCCACCGAACCCTGTGCGATCGCCCGCAGCATGGCCGTGCTGGGGGAGCGCTGGACGTTCGTCATCCTGCGCTCGGCGTTCACCGGCGCCCGCCGCTTCGAGGACTACCAGTCCTCCACGGGCATCGCGCGCAACATCCTCACGGACCGGCTGAAGACGCTGGTCGATCACGGGATCCTCGACCGCCGGCCGTACGCCGAGCACCCCGGCCGCACGCTCTACGAGTACCGCCTCAGCGCCAAGGGCTTCGAGCTCTATCCCGTGCTGGTCTCGCTGATGCAGTGGGGCAATCGACACGGCGGCTTCGACGACGGCCCGCCGATGGAGCTCGAGCACAAGTCCTGCGGCCGCACCACCACCGGCAAGCTCGTGTGTTCGGAGTGCGGTGAGGAGCTCCACGCGCGCGACGTGATCGCGCACCGCGTCCCGGCCCTTCCCGCCGCCTGACGCTCGGGCAGCGCTCGCCGGAACGGTCGACGGGGCGAGAACGGCTCCGAGCAGCGCCGTTCTCGCCCCGTCTGGTGTTGAGCACCGGGTGCTCGTCCGTGATCGCGGCGCCTGAGGAGAGAGGTCAAGCGGGCGGCGCGGGGTTGTCCTTCACGCATGATGGGCCGTAGAAGCCCGCAACGCGTCCTCAGATGGGACGATCCGGCGTCATCGCGCCGGACCATTCGCCGTCGTCCTTGCGGATGAGGCCGGCGTCCGGGCTAGCGCTCACCCGGCAGCTTCGCCGGGTTGACCGACACCGGGATCGAGAGATCCAGGGCGGTCCGGATGATGCGGTTCTGCTCGATCGTGTGGGCGGCCGGATAGCCCTCGCCCGGGCTCGCACGCTCGGGCCGGCCGATGTAGCCGAAGTCGAGGTGGTCGGGCAGGATCTGCAGCATCCGGGGGCTCATGTGCGCCCGGGCGCCCATGTTGCGCGGCTCCTCCTGGACCCACACGACCTCGCGCAGGTTCGGGTAGCGCGCGATCTCCTCCATGATCTGCGCCTGCGGGAACGGGTACAGCAGTTCGACGCGGGAGATCGCCACGCCCTCGTTGTTCTCGCGCGTGGCGTGGCCCTTGAGGTCGTAGAAGACCTTGCCGGTGCAGAACAGCAGCCGGGTGACCTTCGCCTCGTCCACGCGCGGCTCGGCCAGCACGGGGTAGAAGCGCGACTCCGACAGGTGCTCGATCCGCGAGGTCGCCTGCGGCAGGCGCAGCAGCGACTTCGGGGTCATGATCACCAGCGGGCGCTGCTTGGCGACCCGCGCCTGGCGGCGCAGCAGGTGGAAGTACTGGGCCGGCGTCGTCAGGTTCGCCACGCGCAGGTTGCCCTCGGCGGCCAGCTGCAGGAAGCGCTCGAGGCGGGCGGAGGAGTGCTCCGGGCCCGAGCCCTCGTAGCCGTGGGGCAGCAACAGCGTCAGCCGGGAGGTCTGGCCCCACTTGGCCAGCGCGCTGACGATGAACTGGTCGATGATGACCTGGGCCGCGTTGGCGAAGTCGCCGAACTGGGCCTCCCAGAGCACGAGCGACTCCGGCGCCTCCATCGAGTAGCCGTACTCGAAGCCCAGGCAGGCGACCTCGCTGAGCGGCGAGTTGTGCAGCTCCATCGGCGCCAGCGCGCCCGGCAGGTTCTGGATCGGCGACGCCCGGAAGCCGGTCTTGGCGTCGTGGAAGACGAGGTGGCGCTGGGAGAACGTCCCGCGCTCGACGTCCTGGCCGGTCAGCCGCACGGGCGTGCCCTCGGAGAGCAGCGACGCGTAGGCCAGCGCCTCGGCGTGCGCCCAGTCGATGTCCTTGCCCTCCGCCATCGCCGTGCGGCGCTTCTCGAGCTGGCGCACGAGCTTCGGGTGCACGCTGAAGCCCTCGGGGAACCTCAGGAGGTCGTCGTTGAGCGCGCGCAGGCGCTCGGCCGAGCAGGCGGTCTTGACCTCGGGCGACTGCGTGCGGTCGAGCTCGTAGCCGCCGGTCGGCTGCTCGGTCTGCGACTCCGACAGCTCGTCCTTGAGCTCGCGGTGGCGTGCCTGCAGCCCCTCCCAGGCCTCGGAGGCGATCGCGTCGGCCTCCTCCTGGGTGATCGTGCCGTCCTTGACGATCTGGTCGGCGAACAGGTCGCGGACCGATCGCTTGGCCTTGATCTTGGCGGCCATCTCCGGCTGCGTGTAGGCGGGCTCGTCGGTCTCGTTGTGGCCCCAGCGGCGGTAGCCGATGAGGTCGATCAGCACGTCGTGGCCGAACTCCTGCCGGTAGGCGAACGCGAGCCGGACGGCGGTGATGCAGGCGGCCACGTCGTCGGCGTTGACGTGGATGATCGGGACGTCGAAGCCCTTGGCGAGGTCGGAGGCCCAGCGGGTGGAGCGCGACTCGTCCGGGTCGGTCGTGAAGCCGACCTGGTTGTTCTGGATCAGGTGGACGGAGCCGCCGACGGTGTAGCCGTCGAGCCCCTGGAGGTTCAGCGTCTCCGGCACGACGCCCTGGCCGGGGAAGGAGGCGTCGCCGTGCAGGATGATCGGCATCGCCGACGCGTGGTCGATGTGCGTGTGCGGCCCCTGCCGGGTGGTCTGAACCGCACGCGTGGCGCCGACCACGACGGGGGCGACGTACTCGAGGTGCGACGGGTTGGACTCCAGCCGGACGAGCACCGAGCCGTCGCCGACCTGGTAGGTGCCCTGGGCGCCGTGGTGGTACTTGACGTCGCCCGTCCCGCCCTGCGGGATCGTCGTCTCGGCCTCGTTGTCCGAGGCGCCCTCGAACTCGCGGAAGATCGTCTCGTAGGCGCGCCCGAGGTTGTGGGCGAGGACGTTCAGCCGGCCGCGGTGGGCCATGCCGATGACGACCTCGCGGGTGGAGTTGTGATACCCGAGCTGGATCAGCTCGTCGAGCATCGGGACCGTCATGTCCAGGCCCTCGACCGAGAAGCGCTTCTGGCCCAGGTAGGCCTTCTGCATGAAGCGCTCGAACGTGTCGACCTGCGTCAGGCGCTGCAGGAGCGCCTTCTTCTCCTCGGTCGTGAGCTGGGTGCGGTAGGCGCCGGTCTCGATCTTCTCGCGCAGCCAGACGCGCTGGCGGTGCGAGGAGATGTGCTCGATCTCGTAGGCGATCGTGCCGCAGTAGGTCTCGCGCAGATGCGGCAGCGCGTCGGCCAGCGTGGCGCCGGGGACGCCGACGCGCAGGATCTTGGCCGGAATCCGGGCCTGGACCTCGGGGGTGAGGCCCAGCGGCTCGGGGTCGAGCGCGGGATCGCCCTCCGGCTCGGAGCCCAGCGGGTCCAGCCGGGCGGCGAGGTGGCCGTGCGTGCGGTGCGCCTTGATCAGCGACACCGCCGCCTGGACCGCCTGCAGCAGCTGCTCGTCGGGCGCGGCCGACGGCGCGGCGGCCGGCTCGCCCCGCGAGACCGCGGCCGCGGCTGCGGGCGCCGGCGGCTGCGGGGCGGCGCCGAGCGCGGCCTCGAGGTCCTTGAACGCCTGCTCGTAGAAGCCGTGCTCGCCCTGCAGGTAGGCCTCGACGACCTGCAGGAACTGGCCCGACTCCGCGCCCTGGATGATCCGGTGGTCGTAGGTGGAGGTCATCGTCATGACCTTCTCGGCGCCGATCATGGCGCCGATGTTGGCCAGGCCGGGCGGGTAGGCGATCGAGCCGGTGGCGACGATCGTGCCCTGGCCGTTCATGAGCCGCGGGACGGAGGCGATCGTGCCGATGCCGCCCGGGTTCGTGAGGCTCACGTTGGCGCCTTGGAGGTCGTCGGCGGTGAGCTTGTTCTCGCGCGCGCGGGCGATCAGGTCGTTGAACGCGTCGAGGAACTCGCCGAAGGTCAGGCGGCCGGCGTCGCGGATCACCGGGACCATCAGGGTCCGGGAGCCGTCCTTCTTCTCCACGTCGACGGCGATGCCGAGGTTGACGCCGCCGTCGTCGATGACGTTCGGCTTGCCGTCGATCTCGGCGAAGTGGCGCGCCATGACCGGCATCTGGTCCGTCGCCGCCCTGGCGATCGCGTAGGCGATCAGGTGGGTGAA
>JAXDHL010000217.1:0-3393 GCA_034664525.1 Solirubrobacteraceae bacterium | reverse complement strand
CGACCCCGGATCTCCGCCTGGACCTCCTCCTCGAGGGGGTAGGCGGAACCGATCTCCAGCTTCACTTCCTCGGCCGTCTGCTGGCCGATCAGGAGCTTGTACTCCTTCTTGACGTAGTTGATGATCGCCTCGTCGAGCTCGTCGCCGCCGATGCGGATCGACTGGCTGACGACGATGCCCCCGAGCGAGATCACGGCGACCTCGCTCGTGCCGCCGCCGATGTCGACGACCATGTTGCCGGTGGGCTCCCCCACCGGCAGCCCGGCACCGATCGCGGCGGCCATCGGCTCCTCGATCAGGTAGGCCTGGCGGGCGCCGGCGCTCAGGCATGCCTCCTCGACGGCGCGCTTCTCGACGCCGGTGACGCCGGACGGCACGCAGACGACCACCCGCGGGTGCGCCCAGCGGTTCTGGTGCACCTTCTGGATGAAGTGCCGGAGCATCTCCTCGGTCACGTCGAAATCGGCGATCACGCCGTCCTTGAGCGGCCGGATCGCCTGGATCGTCCCGGGCGTGCGGCCGAGCATGCGCTTGGCCTCGATGCCCACGGCGTGAACCTCGCCGGTGCGCGAGTCGATCGCCACGACCGACGGCTCGGAAAGCACGATGCCGCGGCCCCGAACGTAGACGAGCGTGTTGGCGGTCCCGAGGTCCACCGCCATGTCGCGGCCGCCAAATCCGGTGAGATAGCCGAAGAAGCCCAATGTCGTGCGTGGAGGAGCGCGCGGCGCATGCAGGGGGTCCCGCAGGCGGCCACGGCCAGGGCCGGGAGTCTAGTGGGCTGCGAGCCCGGCACTCGGCTCCCTGCCCGGCGTGCCTCCGTTTCTGAAAGCGTTGCCGCCCATGGACTACGGGCGCCAGGTCGGCGTCGTACTCGGGGCCCTGCGTTCGAACCCCGACCTGCGGCGGGTGATGGCCGCGTTCGGCGGCTTCAACGCTGCCGAGTGGTCGGTCTGGATCGCGATGCTCGTGTACGCGTACGACCACGGCGGTGCGACCGCATCGGGCCTCGTGGCGCTCGTCCAGCTCGTTCCGGCGGCGCTGTTCGGGCCGTACGCCGGCGCGCTCGGGGACCGCCACCCGCGCGGGACCGTGCTGGTCGCCGGCTACATCGGCCAGGCGCTCGGGTTCGCGGCCACCGGCGGCGTGCTGCTCGCCGGCGGCCCGCCCGTGGCGGCCTACGCGTGCGCGGCGCTCGCCACCATGGCCGTCACGGTCACGCGGCCGACCCAGTCGGCGCTGCTGCCCGCGCTCGCGCGGACGCCCGAGGAGCTGACCGCCGCCAACGTCGTCGCGGGCTGGCTCGAGAGCTTGTCGGTGCTCGTCGCGCCCGCGCTGACCGGCGTCCTGCTCGGCGTCAGCGGCCCGGGCGCGGTGTTCGTGTGCTGCGCCGGCGTCGCAGGGCTGTCGGCGCTGGCCGTCGCCCGGCTGGCCGGGCAGCCGGCGGTGACCGTCGCCACCGACGACGACGACGGCGACGGCGCGCTGCGCGCCGGGATCGACACGCTGCGCGCCGAGCCGGCGGCGCGGCTGCTCGTCGCGCTGCTGGCCGCGCAGTTCGTGGCGATCGGCGCGCTCGACGTCATCTACGTGGTGCTGGCGCTCGACACGCTGTCGCTCGGCGCCTCGTGGGCCGGCTACCTGAACGCGGCCTTCGGCGCCGGCGGCGTGATCGGGGCCGCCGGGACGGTGGCGCTGGTGGGACGGCGCCGGCTGCTGCCGCCCTTGCTGATCGGGATCGCCGGCTGGGCGGTCGCGCTCGCGGTGCTGGCGGCGGTGACGACCGCCGGCGCGACGCTTGTGCTGCTGGCGACCGCGGGCGTCGCGCGCATCCTCGTCGACGTCGCCGGGCGGACGCTGCTCCAGCGCGCGGCGCCGCCCGAGGTGCTGGCGCGGGTGTTCGGCGTGCTCGAGGGGTTGCAGGACGCGGGCCTCGCCGCGGGCTCGCTGCTGGCGCCGCTGCTCGTCGCGCTCGGCGGCGCGCCGGCCGCGCTGGTCGGGCTCGCGGCGCTGCTGCCGCTCGTCGCCCTGGCGACGTTCCGCGGCCTGCGGACGATCGACCGCCGCGCACGCGTCCCGGTGGTCGAGCTGAGCCTGCTGCGCGCGATGCCGATCTTCGCGGGCCTCTCCGCCCCCACGCTCGAGGGCCTCGCCGCGGGCATGCAGTCGCGCGCGCTCGCGGCCGGCGAGGCGCTGATCGTCCAGGGCGACCACGGCGACGCGTTCCACGCGATCGCCGGCGGCGAGCTCGACGTCTCCGTCGACGGCCGCCTCGTGCGCACCGTCGGGCGCGGCGACGGTGTCGGCGAGATCGCGCTGCTGCGGGACGTGCCGCGCACCGCGAGCGTCGTGGCGCGCATCCCCTCGCACGTGTTCTCGCTCGGCAAGGCGCCGTTCCTGGCCGCCGTGATGGGGCACGCGCCGGTGCGCGCGCTGGCGGCCGAGCGGCTGGCCGAGGCGGCGCCGGCCGACTAGCCGACGAGGTCCGGCAGCAGGTCCAGCAGCGCGGCGACGGGCAGGCCCACGACGTTCAGGTAGTCGCCACGGATGCCGCGCACGAGCGCGGCGCCGCGGCCCTGGATCGCGTAGCCCCCCGCCCGCTCCTCCCATTCGCGGGTCGCCAGGTACCAGTCGATCTGAGCGCGGCCGAGCGCCCGGAAGTCGACCTCGGTCACCGCGACGACCGTCTGGTCGGCGATGACGAGGCCGCTGACGACCTCGTGTGTGCGACCGCTCAGCGCCTCCAGCGTGGCACGGGCGTCCGGCTCGCCGGCGGGCTTGCCGTAGATCCGCCCGTCGAGCGCGACCAGCGTGTCGACAGCGAGGACGGTCTCGTGCGGTGCGGCCTCGCAGGCCGCCGCCTTCAGCCGGGCGTTGGCGAGGGCGACCTCCCGCGGGTCGCCCTCGTCACGTTCCTCGGCCGCGGTCGGACGGACGTCGAACGCCAGCCCGAGCTGCTCCAGGATCGCCCGCCGCTGCGGCGAGCGCGACGCCAGGACGAGCGTCAGCCCGCAACCTCGGGGAAGAACAGGGCGGCCTCGCGCTTGCCCGACTCCGGCGAGTCGGACCCGTGGACCATGTTCTGGCCGACCTCGATGGCGAAGTCGCCGCGGATCGAGCCGGTCGTCGCCTCGAGCGGGTTCGTCGCGCCGATCACCTGGCGGGCGGCCTTGATCGCCGACTCGGCCTCGAGCACCATCGCGACCAGCGGGCCGGAGGTGATGAACTCGACCAGCTCGCCGAAGAACGGCTTGCCGTCGTGCTCCGCGTAGTGCTGCTTGGCCGTGTCCTCGTCGAGCCGCATGTGCTTGAGCGCGACGATCTTCAGGCCCTTGCGCTCGAAGCGCGCGATGATCTCCCCGGTCAGGCCGCGCGCGAACGCGTCGGGCTTGA
>JAXDHL010000216.1:0-9833 GCA_034664525.1 Solirubrobacteraceae bacterium | reverse complement strand
GGCGGCGAGGATGAGCAGGATCCGCCGCACCGGCTACGACAGGGCCGCCGGGATCCGGCGAACCGCGGCCCCCTTGCTGATGACCAGCGTGTAGGTCCCGTGCTTGACGGTCCGGGTGCGCTTGAGCGTGCGCGCGGAGCTGCCTTTCGCGTAGGTCCGGCCGTGGCGGGTCAGTCGCGCGGCACCGGCGTAGGTCACCGCGCACCTGACCTTCTTGCCGGACAGCTTGCACGTGACCTTGCCGTCGCGGCCGTTCTTGCCCGCCGGGCCTTGCGGACCCTGGGCCCCGGGAGCCCCGGGAGCCCCGGGAGAGCCGGCGGCCCCGTCCTTGCCGGGCGCGCCCGCGGCGCCGTCCTGCCCGTTCTGCCCGTTCTGGCCGTTCTGGCCGTCCTGGCCGTCCTGCCCGTCCTGGCCTGACGGCGCCGGCGGCGCCAGCTCGAACGTCGCGTTGGCGCCGTGCTGGTAGGTGATGAAGATCCGCGTCCCCGCGACCTTCGACGGGTCGACCGAGCCGAGGATCCCGCCGACGCTCATCGAGCCGTCGGAGACGTGGACGCCCGTGATCTCGTTGTCGCCGTCGTTCTGATCCGGCACCGGCGGCGTGGCCTCCTTCTTGGCCACGTCGTCGGTGGCCTCCGGGTCACGGCCCTGGGCGACCAGGCGCTGGGCGGTCTCGTTGATCTTGTCCAGCGGCTGCGTCAGGTCGAACGACCACAGCGAGTCCAGCGCGTTGAGCTGGGCATGCAGCGTGTCGCCGCGGTCCTCACCCGCCAGCAGCGTGTCCTTGTCGAGGAACGTGACGTTGTCGAACGACGCGTGGGTGGCGTCGCCGAGGGCGATCGTGCGCACCGTGCCCGCGTCGGCGCCGGCCGTCGGCAGGTCGATGCGCAGGAGCGCGCCCCAGGCGCCGCGATCCGCCGCCCCCGGGTAGGTGCCGGCGCGCTGGTCGGTGTCGCCGGTCTCGCTGATCACGAACGAGCGGAAGTCCGACCCCGGCACGAACTTGCCGTTCTCGGGCCGCTTCAGCGGGGTCGCGCCGGCGCTCTTGGCCAGCGCGTTGGCGTCGAACGTCGCGGTCCCGTCCGTGGCCGTGTCGTGGACGGTCACCCACGTGGCGTCGAGCCGCTCGCCCGAGTGCAGCCGCTTGATCGGCGTGCCCAGGGCGTCGTCGCGCGGGCCGGTGCCGCTCGAGTGGAACGTCATCGGCGTACCGTCGACGGACACCTGCAGCGCCTGCAGCTTGCCGGCGCTCAGGTCCCCCGGCGTGGCCGGCTTGTAGCGGAACACGAACGAGTTCGGCTGCTTCACCTTCGTCGCCGTCCCGTTGTCGACGACCGTCGAGCCGCCCGCGTCCTCCACGAGGTAGACGTCGCCCTTGTCGTCGAGCTGGACGCCCTCGTAGCCGGCCGTGCCGAGCTGCCCGAGCAGCCGCGTGGTCGGCGGCGGCGTCGTGCCGCCCCACTTGAAGTCGGTGACGAAGATGCCGCCGAACGCGTTGTTGCCCTCCCCGGTGAAGATCAGCTGGCCGGTGAAGGGGTCGTAGTTGGAGCCGTCGAGCGAGGCGGCGCCCGTGTTGCCGCTGCCGTCGGCCTGCGTGAGCAGCGTGATCCGGTGCGGATCGTTGAGCGGCACGTCGAGGTTGACGCGCGTGATGTACGCGGAGTTCGAGTGCCCGACGCCGGCCGTCGAGCTCGAGAAGACCTCATGGCCCTGCACGAGGAAGCGCCGGCCGTAGTCGAACGCCGACTCCGGGCCGCCCGGGTTGGAGCCCGAGACGAGGTAGGTGTTCTGGTCCGGCTCGGTCTTCGTGTCCAGGCCCGAGTTCTGGGCCGCCTTGTCGGATAGGTAGCCATACCGGGTGATGACGTTCGAGGGGTTCTCGAGCGCCTGCGAGCCGAGCGCCGCCGTCGTCTTCGTCCAGCCCGCCGCGAGGACGTCGGCAGGCGAGCCGGAGCGCTGCTGCGCGCTCGGGACGCCGTTCGTGATCTGGCCGATGGCGACACCGGTCGCCGCGAGCCCGGTGAGGGCGACCGCGGCACCTACGAGAGTCCTTCTCAACGTCTGCTCCTGACAGAGGGGGGTTGCCGCCGCATCCTCTGCGCCGGCGACCCGCCGCCTGTGACCGGCGTGTCACGGCGATGTGGTCATCCCGTTATCCTGCGCCCGGCCGGCAAGGCCCGGCTGGCCCCGCTGACGCCCGCGACGGCGAGGGCGAGCACCAGGAGAAGATCCGTGCGGGTTCGGACCGTCCCCTCGTTCCGCACAGTGCCCGCGTCTATCGTTCCCGGACATGGGCACGAGGTTCATCCCCACCGCTGACGCCGGGCCCCGCGTGCGCGACGTGATGCTGCTGGAGCCCAACACGGTCCCGCCGACGACCACCGTCGCCGAGGCGCGCCGGATCTTCGAGAGCCCGCGGCAGAAGGCGCTGCTCGTCTGCGACGGGAGCCGCTACGTCGGCGCGATCGGCCGCGACGGCCTGGACGGCGCCGAGACCGATGCGCCGCTGGCCAGGCTCGTCGACGCGCAGGCGCCGACGCTCGGCCCCGAGGACGAGACGGCCCGGGTCTTCGAGGTCGTCGAGCGGCACGGCCTCACGCGGATCCCGGTGGTCGACGCGGACAGCAGCCTGCTCGGGCTCGTCTGCTTCAACCGCTCGCGCGACGCGTTCTGCGTGGCCTGACCCCGCGCGGTTCCATCCGGCCCGAACGGGTCTACGCTGGGCGGGGTGACCGAGGTCTCCGACGCACCCGCCGCCCGGCGCTCCGAGGCCGCCCGCCCGCCGCGCGGCGCGACGGGGGCGGCGCTCGACGTGCTGCTCACGGACGCCGCGCTCGGCAGCCCCGTCGCGCGCGTGCTCTCAAGCCCGGCCGAGGCCCTGTCGGCCGGCCTGCGGCTCGCCCGCCGCCCCGACCGCATCGCCCGGCGCGCACTCGGTCTCGGCCGCGAGCTCGCGCGGGTCGCGGCCGGCCGCTCCGAACTGGCGCCCCGCAAGGGCGACCGCCGCTTCGGCGATCCCGCATGGGAGAAGAGCTGGGCGTTCCGGCGCGTGCTGCAGGCCTACCTCGCCGCCGGCGAGACGGTCGACGGCCTGATCGACGACGCCCAGCTGGATTGGCGGCTCGACCGCGTCATGCGCTTCGCCGCCGGCAACGTGCACGATCTGCTGTCGCCCACGAACTTCGCGCTGCTGAACCCGGCGGTGCTCAAGGAGACGATCGACCAGGGCGGCGCGAACCTCGTCAAGGGCGCGCGCCGGGCCGGGCGCGACCTGGCGGCCCGGCGCCTGCCGGCGATGGTCGACACGTCGCGGTTCGAGGTCGGCGGCAACATCGCCACGACGCCGGGCGCGGTCGTCCTGCGCACGGACGTCTTGGAGCTGATCCAGTACGCGCCCCAGGCCAAGCGCGTGCGCGAGGTCCCGCTGCTGTTCATCCCGCCGACGATCAACAAGTACTACATCCTCGACCTGGCGCCCGACCGCAGCCTCGTCGAGCACCTGCTGCGGCAGGGCCAGCAGGTGTTCATGGCCTCCTGGCGCAACCCGGACGGCGACCAGGGTCACTTCGACTTCGACACCTACGCGGCCGCCGTGCTCGAGGCCCGCGAGGCGGTTGCGGAGATCACCGGCGCGGATACCGTGCACCTCAACGCCGCCTGCTCGGGCGGCCTGATCAGCGCCGGTGCGCTCGCGCATCTGGTCGAGACGGGGGAGCTCGGCGAGGTCGCGTCGCTGTCGCTGCTGGTCAGCGCGCTCGACAGCGCCCGCGCGGGCACGACGTCCGCGCTCACCAACCGGGAGCTCGCGGCGGCCGCCGTCGCCGAGTCGGCACGCCGCGGCTACCTCGACGGCCAGGCGCTCGCGAACGTGTTCGCCTGGCTGCGCCCCAACGACCTCGTGTGGGGCTACGTGGTCAACAACTACCTGATGGGCAAGAAGCCGCCGGCGTTCGACATCCTCTACTGGAACCAGGACGCCGTCCGGCTGTCGGCCGGGCTGCACCGCGACTTCGTGCGCATCGCACTCGACAACACGCTCGCCGAGCCAGGGGCGATGGAGGTGCTCGGATCGCCGGTCGACCTCGGTGCGATCGATCTCGACGCGTACGTCGTCGCCGGCCTCAACGACCACATCGTCCCGTGGGAGAACGCCTACCGCGGCGCGCGGCTGCTCGGCGGCGACACGCGCTTCGTGCTGTCGACGAGCGGGCACATCCAGGCGCTCATCAACCCGCCGGGCCCGAACAGCAAGTCGAGCTTCCGCGTGTCGCACGATCTGCCCGCGGATCCCGAGACGTTCGTCGAGTGCACGCCGGTCTCGAGCGGCAGCTGGTGGCCCGACTACGTGGCGTGGCTGCAGGAGCGCTCGGGCGACCTCGAGCCGGCGCGCAAGGAGCTCGGCTCCGGCGCGTATCCGGCGGTCGCGGACGCGCCCGGCTCCTACGTCCACGCGACGTGAGCGCCGCGCGCCGTCCCGACGGGCGACTGGACCGGCGCCTGACGCCGGTCGAGGGCGGCTGGCTCGGCCGCCCGTTCGCCGAGATGCGCAGCACGCTCGAGGCGAGCCGGCTGGTCATGGACCCCGTCATGTACGGCGCCGGCGTCCCGCGCGGCGACGGGCGGCCGGTACTCGTCCTGCCCGGCTTCCTGGCCGGCGACGAGTCGCTGTGGCTGTTGCGCGCGTGGCTGCGGCGGATCGGTTACCAGCCCGTCACCTGCGGCTTCCGCTTCAACGTCGACTGCGGCAACCGGGCGCTCGAGCGCGTCGAGCGTCACGCGCAGGACGCGCACGACCGTACCGGCCGCCGCGTCGCGGTGATCGGGCACAGCCGCGGCGGCCACTTCGCCCGGGCGCTGGCCGCCCGCCGGCCCGACCTGGTCAGCCACGCGATCTCGCTCGGCGCGGACCTGCAGGGGATGTTCGGCATCTCGGCGCCGACGCGCGCGGCGGTCGGACTGGTGCGCCAGACGGCGGCGGCGACCGGCCTGACCCCCGAGCCGGCGTGCTACCGCAGCCGCTGCACGTGCGGCTTCGTGCAGGCCTTCGGCGCCGAGTTCCCGGTCGACGACGTCCACCTCACCAGCGTCTACTCGAAGGGCGATGGCGTCGTGCGCTGGCAGCGCGCGATCGTCGACGAGGCCGAGAACGTCGAGATCACCGGCAGCCACGTCGGCCTGGCGTCCAACCGCAAGGCGTTCCGCGTGATCGGCGAGGCGCTGGCCCGACCGGAGCGGGCGGGTGCGGACCGTCACTAGCCCTTTCGCGCGGTGAGACCAGGGGTTCGGCGCGCCGATCGCGGGCAGTCTTCTCGTCTATGAGCCGCCGGATAGGAGTCACCCTCGCCGTGCTCGCCGTCGTCGCGGTGGTGGCCGGCGTCGCGTACGACCGCGCGCGCCGGGACATGATCGCGCCCGGCGTGCGGATCGGCGGCGTCGACGTCGGCGGGCTGCGGGTCGCGGCCGCGCGCCGCAAGCTGACCGAGCAGGCCGTCCGGCCGCTGCGCCGGACCGCCGAGGTGTCGGCCGCCGGGCACACGTTCCTGCTGAGCGCGCGCGAGGCGCGCCAGCGCGTCGACGTGCAGGCCGCGCTGGACCGGGCGCTCGCCGTCAGCCGGCGCGGGTGGTTCGGCGCGCGGGTCGTGCGCGGCGTGACGGGCTCACGCACCCACCGGGAGTTCGCGCTGCGCCCGCGGGTCTCGCGCACGCGAGTCGCGCGCTTCGCGTCCGAGGTCGGCGACCGCATCGCGCGCAAGCCGGTGTCGGCCGACGTGCTCCCTCATGCCGACAGCCTCTCGATCACGCGCTCGCACCCGGGCCGGAAGGTCGACGTCGTGGCGTTGCGGCGCGCCGTCAGCGCGGCGCTGACCGACCGCGCGCGGCCGGCGCGGATCGCCGCCCGCGTCCGCCCCGTCGCCCCGAAGCTGACCACCGCCGAGCTGCGCCGGCGCCGGCCCGCCTACATCCTGATCGACCGCCGGGCGCACCAGCTGCGGCTGTACCGCCACCTGCGCCTGGCGCAGACGTTCCCGATCGCCGTCGGCCGCGCCGGGCTGGAGACGCCGCCCGGCCTCTACGACGTGCAGTGGAAGGAGACCAACCCGTCCTGGCACGTGCCCAACAGCGCCTGGGCGGGCGCGCTCGCCGGCAAGACGATCCCGCCCGGTCCCCAGGATCCGATCAAGGCGCGCTGGCTGGCGTTCAACGGCGGCGCGGGGATCCACGGCATCGATCCGAGCGAGTACGGGTCGATCGGCCAAGACGCGTCACACGGCTGCGTGCGGATGCGGATCCCGGACGTGATCGTGGTCTACGACGCGGCGCCCGTCGGGACGCCCGTCTTCGTCGCCTGACCTCGTTCTCCGGCCGCGTCACCTGCGAACCGAACCAGCCTTCGAAGGAGTCGAGCACATGGCGGATAGTGTTGGGCACGCTCGCACCCGATCAAGCGAAAGGTGGCTGATGTCGAGCTTCGAAACGCCCGCCGGCCTCGACTACAACCGCGGGCTGATCGCCGATCCGCGCGCGTTCGCGCGCGAGCACGACGCGGCGTCGTGGCTGTACCTGTGCGGGGAGGAGTTCGCCGGGATGGAGGGCGGCATGTCCTTCGCGAGCGTCCAGGCGGCGGTGCCCGAATCGGCCGTCATCGCCTCCGATCCCCCGCGCGTGATGGACATGGACCTGGCACGGCGGCAGGTCGCCGCGCTGGACGACCTGCCGCGGCCGACCTTGGTGACGTGCCGGACCGGGCCGCGTTCGTCGGCGCTCGTGTACCTGTACGCGGGCCTGCGGTCTGGCGCCGCGGCCGACGCGGTGCTGGCGCGCGCCCAGGACGACCGGGCGCCGTTCACCGGCAGCGAGGAGCTGAAGGCGTGGGTCGCCCAAGGCCTCGACGAGCTGGCCTGACCGCCGCTGAACCGCCCGCGATGAGTTCCGCCGTGTTCCGTGGTCTCAGCGGGTGACCCAACCCCTAGGAGGATGTCGTGACCAGTACCAAGACACGCGTCAACAAGATCGCCACCATCGTCATCCCGGTGTCCGAGCAGGACCGCGCGATCGAGTTCTACGTCGAGAAGCTGGGCTTCGAGGTGCGGATCGACGTGCCGTTCGGCGGCGGCTATCGCTGGGTGGAGGTGGCTCCGGGCGACGCCGTGACGACGATCGCCCTCGCCCCGCCGCCGGAGGGCACGGCGGCCGGCAACCGGGAGACCGGCATCAGCCTGCACACCGATGACATCGACGCCTTCCACGCCGAGCTGCAGGCCAACGGCGTGGACGTCGACGCCGAGGTCAATCGCATGGGAGACCCGGTCCCGCCGCTGTTCTGGCTGCGCGACCCCGAAGGCAACACGCTGATGGTCGTCGGCTGAGTCACTGCCGCGCCGCACTCGGGCTCAGGCCTCGCGCCTGAGCCCGAGGAACTGCGACGCGGGCAGGCACCGGGTGGTTGAGTCCGGCGGATGTCGAGGATCGTCCGCGTTTCGGTGGGCGCCGCCGCGCTCGCGCTCGCGTTCATGATCGGCGCAGCTGTGGCCGAGGCGTCGTCGTTCACCGCGCACGGCAGCGTCGAGCAGATCTACGTGACCGGCACCAGCCCGGGTGCCCGGATGACGCTCCTCGACCGCGCCGGGCGCACGGTCGCCGGCGAGCGGGCCGACGGGCTCGGCGGCCTCCTGTTTCGCAACGTACGACCGGGTCCCGGGTATCGGGTGCGCTCGGCGCCCCACGGGGCGAGGTCGGGGCCGCTGACCGTGCTGTCGGCGCGCTCGGGGCCGGCGAAGACGGACATCTACGACCAGACGATCCCCTCCAGCGGCTACGGCTATCTGACCACCCGCGACGGCACCAGCCTGTCGATCTACGTCCATCCGCCGCAGGACGTGGCAAACGCCCTGCCGGGCGTCAAGCTCCCGCAGGTCCCGGCCGGCCCGTCCCCGACCCTGATCGAGTACTCGGGCTACGGGTATGCGGATCCGGCCGGCCCGCAGAGCGGGATCGCGATCGTCGCCAACCTGATGGGGTTCACCGTGGTGGACGTCAACATGCGCGGCACCGGCTGCTCGGGCGGCGCGTTCGACTTCTTCGAGCCGCTCCAGAGCCTGGACGGCTACGACGTGATCGAGACGGTCGCGCGCCAGCCATGGGTCCTGCACCACAAGGTGGGGATGATGGGCATCTCCTACGGCGGGATCAGCCAGCTCTTCACGGCGCAGACCCGTCCGCCGAGCCTGGCCGCGATCTCGCCGCTGTCGGTGATCGACTCCACGCAGACGACGCTCTATCCGGGCGGCATCCTGAACACCGGGTTCGCCGTGGCGTGGGCCAAGGAGCGCATCCACGACGCGAAGCCGGCATCGGCCAACGGCGGCCAGAGCTGGGCCTACCAGCGGATCCAGCAGGGCGACGAGACCTGCAAGGCCAACCAGGTCCTGCACGGCGAGGCGGTGAATCTGATGTCCAAGATCCGCGCCAACAGCCACTACCGGCCCGCGGTGGCCGATGCACTGGCGCCGGTGACGTTCGTCAAGAGGATCACGGTGCCGGTGTACATGGCCTGCCAGTGGACCGACGAGCAGACGGGCGGGCACTGCGCGGATCTGGCCGAGCACTTCAGCGGGACGCAGCGCAAGTGGTTCACGTTCACGAACGGCACGCACGTCGACTCGCTGGACCCGGAGACCCTCAACCGCTGGTACGACTTCCTCGAGCTCTACGTCGCCCAGCAGGCGCCGATCACCAACTCGGCGGCGATCCGCGCCGGCGCCCCGGTGCTCTACCAGGAGGCGATGGGGGTCTCCGGGGTGACGCTGCCGCCGGATCCGATCCAGGAGCAGCCGACCTACGCGGGGGCGCTGGCCGCCTTCGAGCAGCTCCAGCCGGTCCGCGTCCTGTTCGACAACGGGGCCGGGGGAACGACGGCCGGCGCGCCGGATCCCGGCTTCGAGCAGTCGTTCGCGAGCTTCCCGATCCCGGGCACCCGCGCGCGGTCCTGGTACCTGGCGGGCGACGGGGCGCTCGCCGACACGCCGCCGGCGCACGCGGCCGACGGCGCCTTCACCTGGGACGCCCACGCCCGGCCGCTGACCGACTTCACCGGGGACACCGCCGGTGGCTCGGGCGGCCTGTGGACCGCGACGCCGGGCTACCGGTGGACGCCGAGCCCCGCCGGCAGCGCGCTGTCCTACGCGACCGGCCCACTGCGCGAGGACACGACGGTGATCGGGGCCGGCGCCGTCCGCGCCTGGGTCCGCTCCTCGCGCCCGAACGTCGATCTGCAGGCCACGGTCACCGAGGTGCGACCCGACGGCACGGAGACCTTCGTGCAGAACGGCTGGCTGCGCGCCGACGAGCGCAAGCTCGACGCCCGCAAGAGCACGCCGCTCGAGCCGGTGCTGAGCCTCCGGGCGGCCGACGTCTCGCCGCTGCCGCGCAACCGGTTCGTCAGGGTGACGATCCCGCTCTACTACCAGGGCCACGCCTACCGGGCCGGCTCGCGCATCCGCGTGACGATCGCCGCACCGAACGGCGACCAGCCGATCTGGTCGTTCGGCCAGACGCAGCCGAAGGGCACCACGACGGTCGCGATCGCCGCCTCCCGGCGCAGGCCGTCGAGGCTCGTCCTGCCGGTGGTGCCCGGCGTGGGCATCCCGACCGGGCTGCCGCCCTGCCCGGGCCTCAGAGGGGAGCCGTGCCGGGCCTACCAGCCGTCGGCGAACCGACCGGCGACCCCCTGACGGCGAGCTCCCCGCGGAGCGGGATGGCGGCGGCGACGATCGTGCCGCCATCGGCCGGGCTGTCGATCCGCAGCCGGCCATCGAGGGCGGCGAGCCGGTCCG
>JAXDHL010000215.1:0-4751 GCA_034664525.1 Solirubrobacteraceae bacterium | reverse complement strand
GGGCCGCCCGGGGTGCCGGAACCGCCGCTGGCGGTCTCGGGCAGCACCTGTCCCTGATCAGGCACGCCGTACTGCGCTTGCGCAGCGTCGGCCTTGCCGGCGGGACCGGCGGCCGCGCCGGCGCTGGCGGGGATGACGAGCGCGAGCAGCGCGCTCAGGACAACGACGGGTCGAAGCATCGCGCCACCGTAGCGCCCGATGCCCTCACGGCAAGACGAACGGCCTCCGAGCGACAGTTGACCGACGGTCAGCGGCCTCGGCGGTCCGAATAATGACCGAATCGAGCGGATTCCAGCGCCTTGCGGCCGCCAGATCGCGTCGATACGGCCGGCCGGCCCTGGCCCGGACGAGCGCCCGCGTGTACCGCGCCCACGAGGACCGGGGGTCGCGGGCGACCGCCGCGTCGGCGTCGCGCAGCGCGCCGCCGAGGTCGCCGGTCACCGCCGAGCACTGCGCCAGCAGCGTCCACGGCTCGGCGCGCGCCGGGGTGATCCGCGCAGCGGCGGCGGCTGCGGGGATGGCGCGGCGGCAGTCGCCCCGCGACGCGGCCGCGATCGCCGTGTCCAGATGGCCCTGGCCCTCGGCGACCCGGACCGGCCCGATCGCGAGCCCGACGACGAGCACCGCGGCGAGCGCCGTGGCCAGCCGGGCGGCCGGGCGCGGGCGGGCCGCGGCTGCCGGGGCCCGGCCGCCGGACGCGGCGGCGGCAGCCGCCATCGCGAGGACGGGCGCCGTGACGGCCGGCATCTCCCAGTGCCAGTCGAGCTGCGCCGTCACCAGCCAGGCGGCGAGCGCCGCCGCGGCGCCCACCGGCACGAGGCCGGCCGGGCCACCCGGCGGCCGGATGGCCGCGGCCAGCAGCGCGAGCAGCCCGGCCGCGGCCAGGACGAGGCCGACGTCGCCGAGCTCCCCCAGCGTCTCGATCGCGAGCGAGTGGCCGTCATAGGCCTCGAAGGCCGTCGGCCGGCGCGCCTGCCAGTAGAGCGTGAACGTCCCGGCGCCCGTGCCCCGGACCGGCGCGTCGGCGTGCATCCCGCGGGCGACCCGCCACAGCGCCAGGCGACCGTTGTTGCCGGCCGTGCCGATCCGCGCCCGGATGTCGCTGCTGACCGTGTTCTCGGTCCGGAACTGCCGCCACGCCCGGTCGACGCGGCCGGGGGCGTCCGCGACCGCCAGCCCGGCGACCACCACCGCCAGCAGCCCCGCGACCCCGGCGAGCGCCGCGCCGCGCCCGATCCGCAGGCGCGCGGCCCGCCGGTCGAGCGGCGAGAGCGCGAGGCGCACGGCGGCGCCTGCCGTCGCGGTCAGCGCCAGGACGGCCGCGAAGCCGCCGCCGTGCGGCGCCCGCAGCGCGCCCGCGACCTCGGCCATCTGGAGCCGGTGCGCGGCGACGGCCGCCACGGCGGCCGCGGCGGCGACCACCGGCGCGCCCGTCAGGGCCGCCCGTGGGCGCCCCAGCACCAGCAGGGCCACGGCGCCCACGACTGCCCCCAGCACCGCGCCGCGCGATCCGGAGAGGACGATCGTGGCGACGGCGGGCGGCACGACCGCCACCCCGGCCGCGCGCACCCAGCCGGGCTCGCGGTCGTCGACCGCCATGCGGGCCGCTCCGAGCACCGCGAGCGCCGCGATCAGGCCGAGCGCGTTCCAGTAGGTCAGCGGGTAGGAGAGGCGCTGTGCCGGGGCGGCCGCGGTGTGTGCCGGCGGGTGGAACGGGCCGGACGGCACCAGCGAGACGAGCGCGATCACGCAAACTGCCGCGCCCGCCAGCACCAGCACGCCGGCCATCGCCCGCAGCGCCCGCGGCGAGAGCCGGCCCGTCCCGTACAGCGCCACCAGCAGCGCGTAGCCCAGCACCCGGTCGTAGTCGAGGACCGCCCGGCCGGGTGCGTGCGACCAGGATCCGGAGGCGAGCGTCCAGGCGGCCAGGCCACCGAGCGCCGCCGCCGCCACGATCGTCAGCGGCCGCGCCCCCGCGAGCGGGTCATGGGCGGCGACGAGCCGGACCGCGAGGACGACCGCGATCGCCCCGGTCGCGTAGCCGGCCGCGCCGGCGAAGTACCCCCCGGCCTCGAGCGCGAGAACCAGCAGCAGCGCCCCGGGCCCAAGGCACAGCAGCGCGACTCCGGCCCGCCGCAGGAGCGCGGGCGGCCCGGCGGCGCCGGCGCCGCTCACGTCTCGTCCGCGGCGGCCGGCGACCGCAGTCCCGCGAGCCACGGCGGCAGCGGCTGCGGGCGGTCACGCCGCGCGCGCAGCCAGGCGGCGACCCGCGGCGGGAGCGTCAGCGTGGCCATCCGGCGCAGGTCCGTCCCGGAACGGTCGGCCGCGAACAGCGTGCGGCTGAGGGCGAACGCCTGCTGGCGGCGCCCGGCGCGCTTGTGGGTGTCGGCGATCCAGCGCAGGTAGATGCCGTCCATGAAATCGGGATCGCCGGTGCGGCCTTCGCGCCGGTGGCGCTCCTGCAGGCGCCGGTACTCGGTCAGCGCGGCGTCGGTGCGCTGCACGTGCATGGCGGCCGGGTGGACCACGTAGCCGTGCAGCATGCCGGACGCCACCGCGGCCTCGTGGTCGCGCAGCACGCGCAGCCACAGATCCCAGTCCGCCAGCACCTCGAAGCTCGGGTCGAAGCCGCCCACCGCCTCGAAGACCGAACGGCGGACGATCGCGCTCGACGGGCCGCCGATCGCGTTGGACGTGAACAGCGACCAGCGGATGTTCGCGGCCGGCGGCGGCGTCGAGAACTGCAGGACGCGCCCGGTCGGCTCGACGTCGATCGTGCCCGCGGTGACGAGCGCGGCCGAGCCGCCGGCGTCGAGCAGGGCGCGCGTGCGCTCCGGTGCCCAGTAGTCGTCGTCGTCGAGGAAGCTCAGCCACGGCCCCCGCGCCGCCGCTGCGCCGCGGTTGCGGGCGGTCGCGACGCCCTGGTTGTGGTCGAGCACGAGCGAGCGCACGCGCGGATCGGCGATGGCGGCGACGCGCTCGGCGGTGTCGTCGCGGGCGCCGTCGACGACGACCAGGACCTCGAGATCGACATCGCGCTGCCCGAGCGCGCAGCGGACGGCGCGCTCGATGTGGTCCGCCCGCCGGTACGTCGGGATGACGACCGAGACCTCAGGCACGGCGGCGTCCCCGGACGTGGCTTGTGATCGCGGCGCGATGTGCCGCCGTTCCGCGCCGCGCATGAGACGATGCATCGTAGATGCGAGCTGCGGCGACGGACGCCGGTCGGTCCTCCATGGGCGGCCGCCAGCTGGGAGACCTGGTGCGCCACCTCGTGCGCCGGCAGCTCGACTCCCAGCACCGGTTCACCGTGCTCGGCTGGCTGTGGCCGCTGGTCCGGCAGGGGGCCCAGCTCGCGGTGCTCGTGTTCCTGTTCTCCAAAGTGCTCGACCTCGGCATCCCGGATTACCCGCTGTTCGTCTTCACCGGGCTGCTCGTGTGGACGTGGTTCCAGACCGGCCTGACCGAGGCCACGCGAAGTCTGGAGACCGGGCGCCACCTCGTCTTCTCGCCGCGCTTCCCGGACGTCGCGCTGCCACTCGTCGCCGTCGCCGCGCCGCTCGTCGACCTGCTCATGGCGCTGCCGATCCTGCTCGTGCTGCTGATCGCCGAGGGCCATCTGGGGCCGACCGCCCTCCTGTTCCCCGCGGTCCTGGCCGCCGTCTTCGCGTTCACCGCGGGACTGGGGATGCTGTGCGCGGCCGCCAACGTCTTCTTCCGCGACGTCACGAACATCGTCGGGCTCGCCCTGCTCGCGGCCTTCTACGTGACGCCGGTCTTCTACGGGTTGCGCAACGTCCCCGAGCGGTTCGCCTGGGTGCTGCACGCGAACCCCATGACGGCCTACGTCGAGACCGCGCGGGCGCTGCTCATCGAGCAGCAGCTGCCGACGCTCCGCGACGTGGCGATCGGGCTCGCGGCCGCGGCGCTGGCGCTGGCGCTCGGCGGGCGGGCCTTCCGCCGGCTGCAGCCGCGCTTCGTCGACGAGCTGTGACTCACCGCTCGGCGCGGGGCCGCCGGAGCGCCGACGGCAGCCCAACCGCCGAGGGATTGGACTCCAGCAGGAGGTCGACCATCCCGTCGACGTCCCACTGGCGACCGGGGGGCACGGCAGCGCGGAAGCTGCCGACGCCGTCGAGGCGCACCTCGACGGGCTCCGGCGGCGGCGCGGCCGCGAGCAGCGCGGCGAGCGCGGCCGCCGCCTCGCCGCCCAGCGCCTCGCGGACGCCCGCGACGTAGGCGCGGCGCATCGCGCCGGCCGAGGCGTCGGCCCAGGCGCGGCGCAGATCCGCCCGCTCGAGCGCGCGCAGGCGGGCGAGCGTCGTCGCCGTCCGGGGTCGCGCACCGCTCGCGAGCTCGTCGACCCGCACGCCGCCGAGCGGGAGCTGATGCACCACGGCGGGGTGCATGCGCGCGATCCGCACGTCGTAGAGGCCCTCCTCGCTCGCGTTGCGCAGCCCCGTCTCCAGCCGCGTGTCGAAGTCGTGCCAGCCGAACGCCCGCGGCTCGGCGACCAGCGGGATGCCCTGGGCGAGCAGCCGGACGCCCAGCTCGTGGTCCTGGCGCCGGCCGCCGCGGAAGCCCTCGTCGAAGCGCCCGACCGCGTCGAACACCCGGCGGGGCAGCGAGAGGTTGCCGTCGATGACGTCGAGCAGCGTCCAGCGGTGGCCCGGCTCGAGCTTGCGCCGGAAGTGGTCGGCCCACCAGGCGGCGACCGCCTGGGTCCACCAGTCCGAGCCCGGACCGGGCAG
>JAXDHL010000214.1:0-8862 GCA_034664525.1 Solirubrobacteraceae bacterium | reverse complement strand
CGCATCGTGGAGCTCTTCGAGGGCCGCAAGCCGAAGGGCCTGGCGAAGATCGCCGAGGTCGGCGGCACGGCCTCGGTCGAGGACACCGACAAGTCGCGCACGGTCGTCATCACCGACGACGCGGGCGAGGAGCACCGGTACACGTTCCCCCGCCGGACGCGCCTGTACGTGTCCGAGGGCGACAAGATCGAGCCCGGCAAGCAGCTCAACGAGGGCTCGCTGTACCCGCACGAGCTGCTGGCGATCCGCGGCCGCACGGAGACCGAGGTCTACCTGGTCAAGGAGGTCCAGGAGGTCTACAAGTCCCAGGGCGTGGACATCAACGACAAGCACATCGAGCTGATCGTCCGCCAGATGCTCAAGAAGGTGCGCGTCGACCAGAAGGGCGACACCGAGTACCTGCCCGGCCAGTTCATCGACCGTCACGACTTCAAGAAGGTCAACGACGCGGTGATCGCGGCGGGCGGCGAGCCGGCCCAGTACGAGGAGATCCTGCTCGGGATCACGAAGGCCTCGCTGGCGACGGACTCGTTCCTGTCGGCGGCGTCCTTCCAGGAGACCACCAAGGTGCTCACCGACGCGGCGCTCGAGGGCAAGATCGACCGCCTGGCCGGCCTGAAGGAGAACGTGATCATCGGGAAGCTGATCCCGGCGGCCACGGGCCTGAAGCGCTACCGGACGATCGAGATCGAGCCGGCGGAGCCGCTGCCCCGGGGCATCGACGACGTCGGGCTGCTCGAGGGCGACGACCTCGCCGCCGAGCTCGGGCTCACGGACGGCGACTCGCTCGGCGGCTTCGGGCCGGCGTTCGACACCGCCGAGCTCGACGAGATCAACGCGGGCTTCTCGTCCGCGGGCGGCTCGTTCGACGACCTCGGCGAGCTCGAGATCCCGGGCGACAAGGACGACGACAAGTCCTGAGTCCCGGCTGGGGTTCGATCGGCTGACGTTTGCGGAGGGCGCCTGCGGGCGCCCTCCGTCGTTGTCCGTCGTTGGCGCCCGGCCCGGCCGGCGCGCGATCCCGCACACGTCCGGGTCCGGTCGCCCTGTGCGGTCTTCCGGTCGTCCAGCAACCTCGTGCCTGCACGGCTACCAGCCGTGTCGCCGCCTGGTCGTCCACCGACCGCCACCCTGCAGACGGCCGTCGCACTGCGACGTGTGCGGGTCACCGGCGTTGCGATTCCGCGCGTATTTCGGAGCGCATTCTTGGCATGTCCGCGTGGTTTCGTGACGCGTCGCCCGCCACGCTGCCAGCGTGCATCCCGACCAGGTCATTGCCGGTCTTGCCGAGCGCCAGCACAACCGTGTCGCGCGGCGACAGTTGCTCGCGCGCAGAATCACCGATGGAGAGGTCAAGGCGCGACGTGCCTCGGGGCACCTGCACGAGACGCGGTTCCGTGGCGTGTACGACGTCGGCTCGCCGGCCCGGTCGGTGCGCGCCGGCCAGATGGAGGCGCTGCTCGCGGCGGGTCCGGGCGCCGCTTTGAGCCACCGGTCGGCGGCTGGCTTCTGGGGGCTGCTGGGCCAGGACGCCCCGCCGCACCACGTCATCCTTCCGGTCGGTGGTGCCGCGAGCGGACTGCTGCCCCACCGGGCGAAGCTTCCCGACCGCGAGGTCGTGATGCGCGACGGGCTGCGAGTCACCACGCCCGCGCGTGTGCTGCTCGACGTGGCCGAGACCGAGTCGGAGCGGGACGTGCTCCGCGCGCTCGGGGAGGCGGAGGCGCTCCGGCTGCTGACCCGCCGCGAACTGGTGGGCGGGCTGCACCGCTGGCCCGGCCGCCGCGGGGTCCGCGTCCTGCGCGAACTGCTCGGCGACGATCTCGACTCGCGGCCGACGCGGTCCGTGCTCGAAGACGCCTTCCTGCCGCTGGTCAAGGCGGCCGGTCTGCCGATGCCCGCCACGAATCACGAGGTGGGCGGGTTGGTGCCCGACGCGGTCTGGCCGCGCCATCGGGTCATCGTGGAACTCGACGGCCGACGGTTCCACGACACGCCGACCCGCTTCGAGCGCGACCGGGCCCGCGCCGCGCGGCTGGTCGCCGCCGGCTGGGTCGTCCTGTTCTTCACGTGGCGGCGGATCACGCGCGAGCCGATGGCGGTGGTGGCCGAGCTGACCGCCACCCTGGTCCAGGCCGAGTCGCGGCGACCGAGGGCGGCATGACGCCCGGGAACCTGTCCACGCGGGCGGACCCGCGAGCCGAGGTCTTGTGCAGCGGGCCGTGTGCCGGGCCGGCCGCCTGCTTCAGGCTGGGGGCGATGGCAGAGTCAGGCCGGAGCGGCCGCCCACGCCTCCAGGCGCGCAGCGTCCTCGTCGGTCAGCCCCACCGCGGGGTGCGTGGGCACGAGCAGGGTCGGGCCCGGGCGGTCGGCCGCCCACGCGTGGCACGCGTCGTCGAGCACATCGTCGATCCAGGCCAGAGCGCGCTCGCGGCCGGCGAAGGCGTCGATCGGGGCGAGCTTCCAGTGCCCTGCAACGGATGTCCCAGGCCCGGAGGAGACCGCCAGCGGCACGTGCGGCCAGCCGGCCGGGAGGTCGAGGAGATGCGGCAGGTGCTCACCGGCGCGCTCCTCCCAGCCCGTGCACCACGCGCAGTCGTAGAGGCCCGCGAGCCGACGCAACCTGGAAGCCGTGTGCAACGAGAGCAGATGTGGGGAACCCTCGATTAGAGCGAGTCGCCCCTGGGGAGGGGAGCCGGTCTCGAAGCCGAAGAGCGAAAGCACGCCGTCGACGTCGACGAGCAGCAGAGGACGGCCTATAGCCATGCGTAAGGATCCAGTAAATAGTCGTGTCCATGCCCCCGCACCCGGTCTAAAGCGCGTAACGTGGGTGGCCGATGAAGGGTATGTCCGGTTGGCTGGATGCAACCGGGCAGATACCCGGAACCGCCGTGGCTGGGGAGCTGTGGCGACATCCGGTGCGACCGCCCGCGACCACACCGCCATCCGCCACTTCAACTCGTGACGTTCTATCTCGGAATTTTCCTGGCCCTCGGCTGCGCCCTCGCGACGCAGCTCGGCTTCCTGTACAAGCATCGCGGCGCCTCGGCGTCCCCGAGGGTCGACCTCCGCCACCCGATCAGGAGCGGCAAGGCCCTGTTCTCGAATCGCTGGTTCGCGATCGGCATGGGCGTGGCCACCTCGGCCTGGGGCCTGCACGTCGCCGCCATGGCCTTCGCGCCGCTGTCGGTCGTGCAGGCGGTGCTGTCCACCGGCATCGTGATGATGGCCGTGCTCGCCGAGCGCGTCTTCGGCTTCGAGGTCGGGCGGCGCCAGAAGGTCGGCGTCGGCCTCACCGCGCTCGGCCTGCTGCTGCTGGGCGTCACGCTCCCGCACGCGCCGGGCTCGCATTCCGCCTTCTCGCTGCCCGCGATGATCGCCTTCGAGGCCGGCATGCTCGCCGTCGGCGGCCTGCTGATCTCGGGCAAGCACCTCGGCGCGCCGGATCACCACCACGGGGTCATGCTCGGTGCCGCGGCCGGCCTCCTGTTCGGCGTCTCCGACGTCGCCATCAAAGCCCTCACCGGCATGGACGGCCTGATGGGCGTCCTGCTCTCGCCCTGGCTGGGCGTGACCGTGGTCGCCTCGATCATCGCCTTCTACGCGTCGGCCCGCGGCCTCCAGGACGGTGAGGCCGTGCCGGTCATCGCCGCCACGTCGACCGCCGCGAACGTGTCCTGCATCGCCGGCGGCATCCTCGTCTTCGGCGATCCGCTGCCCGGCGATGCCATCGGGCTCGTCGTCCAGGGCGTCGCCTTCGCGCTGGTCGTCGTCGCCGCGATGCTCGTCCCGCCGCCGGTCCGCGCCGCCTCGGCGAACGCGCCCGCCTAGCCGGCCGCCGCGCGGATCGTCGCGGCCACCAGAGCCGGGTCGTCCCACGTCGGCAGGTGCCCGCAGTCCTCGAGCGTCACGTGCGTCGCGGTCGGCAGCCGCTCGCGGGCGCGCGCGGACTGCCGGCCGTACAGCAGCAGCCGGTCCTTGTCGCCCCAGGCGACGGTGACCGGAACCGGCGGTCGCCGGCCGGCCGGGCAGCGCCAGTTGATGGCGTGCCGGCGGGTGGCGGCGAACCCGGGCGCGGCCGCGAGGCTCTCGTAGGTCGCGCGGAGCTCCGGCACCGGCACCCGGTCCGCGTGCGCGGCGTAGGAGAAGTGCATCGCGCGCAGGACCGTCCTGGAGCGGCCGAGCGCCGGCAGCGCCCGGATGATCGCCGGCGCCGCGACGCGCGAGCTCAGCAGCGTCAGCTGCAGGACGGACCGCTCCCAGGCGCCTTCGGCGAACCCGACCGGCGACAGCGCGCACGCCGACAGCGCCGTCCCCTCAAGCGCGAGGTGCAGTGACAGCCCGCCGCCGAGCGAGTTGCCGGCCGCGTGGAAGCGCTCGTGGCCGTGCGATGCCATGAACGCCGTGCACGCCTCCGCCAGCGCGGCCAGCGTCGGCGTCCCGGCCAGCGGGGCCGACTCGCCGAAGCCCGGCAGGTCGATCGCGTAGACCTCGTGCGACGCCGCCAGGCGCGGCGTCACCTGGCGCCAGCACGCGAGCGAATGGCCGATCCCGTGGACCAGCAGCAACGGCGGCCCGCTCCCCTCCCGGACGTGCGACAG
The DNA here is from genome assembly GCA_034664525.1 of Solirubrobacteraceae bacterium. GTDB lineage: Bacteria > Actinomycetota > Thermoleophilia > Solirubrobacterales > Solirubrobacteraceae > DATLGB01. The sequence continues at coordinate 4,261 of JAXDHL010000214.1, read as the reverse complement.
CTCCATGGCGGCGGACCCTATCCGCCGGCGGTTGCGCCGCAGCGTCCCACCCGACCGCTTGTCTCCCGCCGCGCGACCGGGTACCGTTGTCCACTTCGGCGTACGCGCCTCGACGAAACGGCGAAAGGACGGAGAGCGGATGGCGACGGTCGGAGTACAACCGGGCCTGCACGGCGACACGAGCGGGCCGGACCCGAGCGATCTGCACGCGCTGGCGAGCCGTCACCTGTGGTTGCACTTCACGAAGATGGGCGCGTTCGAGGACCGCGAGGTGCCCGTCATCACCCGTGGCGAGGGCTGTTACGTCTACGACGACCACGGGAAACGCTACCTCGACGGGCTGTCCGCGCTGTTCTGCGTCAACGCCGGCCACGGGCGCGCCGAGATCGCCGAGGCGGCCGCCGAGCAGATCAAGGAGCTCGGCTTCTTCACGAACTGGAGCGCCGCCCACCCGGCGTCGATCCGGCTGGCCGCCAAGATCGCCGAGCTGGCGCCGGGCGATCTCAACCGCGTGTTCTTCACCAGCGGCGGCGGCGAGGCGATCGACTCCGCGATCAAGCTCGCGCGCCAGTTCCACAAGCTGACCGGCAACCCGCTCAAGACGAAGACGATCAGCCGCCAGACCGCGTACCACGGCACGACGATGGGCGCGCTGTCGGTCACCGGCATCACGGCTATCCGCACGCCGTTCGAGCCGCTGACCGCGGGCGGCTGCCACGTCCCGCCGACGAACCTCTACCGCCTGCCGCGCGGCTACAGCCCGTCCGACCTCGCCGAGTCGATCCGCGAGCGGATCCTGTTCGAGGGCCCCGAGACGGTCGCCGCGGTGTTCCTCGAGCCTGTCCAGAACTCGGGCGGCTGCTTCGTCGCGCCCGACGACTACTTCCCCCGCGTGCGCGAGATCTGCGACGAGTTCGGCGTCCTGCTCGTCTCCGACGAGGTCATCTGCTCCTGGGGGCGCATCGGCACGTTCTTCGGCTGCCAGCGGATCGGTTACCAGCCCGACCTGATCACCACCGCGAAGGGCCTCACCTCCGCCTATGCCCCGATGGGCGCCCTGATCGCCTCCGACCGGGTCGCCCAGCCCTTCATCGAGCAGGACGCCATGTTCAGCCACGGCATCACGTTCGGCGGGCACCCGCTGGCGGCCGCCATCGCGCTGAAGAACATCGAGATCTTCGAGCGCGAGGACCTGTGCGGACGGGTGCGTGAGCACGAGGGCGAGTTCGAGGCGATGCTCGAGTCGCTCGGCGACCTGCCGATCGTCGGCGACGTGCGCGGCATGGGGTACTTCTGGGCGCTCGAGCTCGTCAAGGATCGCGAGACCAAGGCCACCTTCAGCGACGCGGAGTGCGACGAGCTGCTGCGCGGCTACCTGTCCGCCGAGCTGTTCGATCGCGGCCTGATCTGCCGCGCGGACGACCGCGGCGAGCCGGTCATCCAGCTCTCCCCGCCGCTCATCGCCGGGCCGCAGCAGTTCGCCGAGATCGAGTCCGTGCTGCGACCGGTGCTCGCGGAGGCCGGCCGGCGAATGGGCCTCGGCTAGGAGCCACCCGCCATGCTGACCGTCCGCGACATGGTGGAGGGCACCGGCGTCCGCGTCCTTGCGGGCGCCGCCGGGCTGGACCGGCCCGTGCGCTGGGTGCACATCTCCGAGCTCGCGGACCCCACGCCGTGGCTGTCGGGCGGCGAGCTGCTGCTGACCACCGGCATGCCGATCGAGGACGGCGGCGGCGCCGCCTACATCGAGTGCCTCGCCACGCACGGGCTGGCCGGCCTGGGCGTCGGCACGGGCGTCGGCGGCCTGGACGTGGTGCCGGAGACGATGGCGAAGGCGGCGGAGGCGCACGGCTTCCCGCTCTTCGAGGTCCCGTACGAGACGCCATTCATCGCGCTCACCGAGAAGGCCTTCACCGAGATCGTCAACGACCAGGCGGCGATGCTGCAGCGGGCCATCGCCGCGCACGAGCGACTCGAGCAGGTCGTCCTCTCCGAGCACGGCCTGGACGGGATCGTGAGCGCGCTGGCCAAGCTCGTCGACGGCGGCGCGGCGATCTTCGACGCGCGCGGGGTCCAGCTCGCGCGGCGCGGCCTCGACGACGCGACGGTCGGGGCGACGGCGTCGACGCTGCGCCGCCGCGGCCCGCGCGGCTTCAGCCCGAGCCCGCGGGCGATCGCGCTCCCGGTCCCGCGGACGGGGACGGAGCCCGACCAGCCCGGCGGCGCCCAGGCGTGGCTGCTCGCCGGGCGCGCCGCCGAGCCCCTGAGCGAGCTCGACCGGCTGACCGTCCACCACGCCGTCACGGTGGTCGCGCTCGAGCTGCTGCGCCGCCGCGTCGCGGCCGACACGGAGCGCCGGCTGGCCGGCGACGTGCTCGCCAGCCTGCTCTCGGGCGAGCTCGAGGGCTCGGAGCTGCGGCGTCGGCTGCAGCCGTTCGGGCTCGAGGACCGCGTGTCGGCGCTCGTGCTCGCGCCACCCCGCCACCTCAAGGACGCCGCCGAGGCGGCGCTGGCCGACGCCGCTCGCGCCGAGGCCGGCGGCGGCCTGGCCGCGGGCAACGGGGCGCTCTCCTGCGCGCTGCTGCCGGTCGGCGGCAACGACGAGGCGTTCTTCGCCCAGGCCGAGCGGATCCGCGCCGCAGTCTCGGCCGAGGTCGGCGCCGAGCTGCCCGCCGGCGCCGGCCGCGCCGTCCCCGCCGGCGAGGTCCGCCGCGGCTTCCACGAGGCGCGCTGGGCGCTCGAGGCAGTCGCCGTGGAAGCGAACGGCAACGGCCATCCGGTCCGGCTGGCGACCTACCGCGACCTCGGCTCCTTCCAACTGCTGCTCTCGTTGCAGGACGACGACGCCCTGCGCCTGTTCTGCGACTCCATCCTGTCGCCGATCGAGACCGGCGAGGGCGCCTACGGCGGCGAGCTCATGCGCTCGCTCGAGGTCTTCATCGAGTGCAACGGGCAGTGGGAGCGCGCCGCCAAGCAGCTCTTCTGCCACCGCCACACGCTCCGCTACCGGATCCGCCGGATCGAGGAGCTGACCGGCCGCTCGCTGGACTCGGCGCGTGACCGCATCGACTTCTGGCTCGCCCTGCGCGGGCGCGAGCTCCTGCATTGACCGAGACCCCCACCACGACGAACAGGACCCCCAGATGAAGGTCGGCGTGCCGACGGAGATCAAGACGGACGAGTACCGGGTCGCCCTGACGCCCTCGGGCGTGCGCGAGCTGGCCGACCACGGTCACGAGGTCGTGATCCAGGCCGGGGCGGGGGAGGGCTCCGCGATCTCGGACGCCGACTACGTCGAGCAGGGCGCGCGCATCGTGCCCGACGCCGAGGGCGTCTTCGCCGAGGCCGACATGATCGTCAAGGTCAAGGAGCCCCAGCCGGCCGAGGTCGCGATGCTGCGCCCCGGGCAGACCCTGTTCACCTACCTGCATCTGGCGCCCGACGCCGAGCTCACGCGCGGGCTGGTCGAGTCCGGGGCCACCTGCATCGCCTACGAGACGGTCACGGACAGCCGCGGACGGTTGCCGCTGCTGGCGCCGATGAGCGAGATCGCCGGCAAGATCGCCACCCAGGCCGGCGCGTTCATGCTCGAGAAGCCGCTCGGCGGGCGCGGGCTGCTGCTCGGCGGCGTGCCGGGCGTCGCGGCCGGCAAGGTGATGGTGATCGGAGGCGGCGTCGTCGGCCAGAACGCGGCCGAGGTCGCGATCGGCATGGGCGCCGAGACGTACGTCTACGACCGCAGCATCGACCGGCTGCGCGAGCTCGAGTACATCCTCAACGGTCGCTGCTCGACCTGCTTCGCCTCGACGCTCGAGGTCGAGGCGCGGTTGCCGGAGATGGACCTCGTGATCGGCGCGGTGCTCGTGCACGGCGCCAAGGCGCCGCGGGTGATCACGCGCGACCAGCTGTCGCTGATGAAGCGCCACTCGGTGCTGGTCGATGTCTCGATCGACCAGGGCGGCTGCTTCGAGACCTCGCGCCCGACCACCCACACCGATCCCACCTACGAGGTCGACGGCGTCACCCACTACTGCGTCGCCAACATGCCGGGCGCGGTGCCGATCACGTCGACGTTCGCGCTGACCAACGCGACGATGCCCTACGTGGTCAAGCTCGCCGACAAGGGCGTGCACGGTGCGCTGACCAGCGATCCCGGCTTCATGGAGGGCCTCAACGTCGCCGCCGGGCGCGTCACCTACGCCCCGGTCGCGGCCGACCAGGGGCTCGAGTACACGCCGCCCGAGCAGGCGCTCGAGCTCGT
>JAXDHL010000213.1:0-2706 GCA_034664525.1 Solirubrobacteraceae bacterium | reverse complement strand
ACGCCCCGGGGGCGACCGCGCAGCTCGGCGACAAGCTCCCGGTCGTCATGGTCTCCACGGCCGATCGCGTCCGAGCGTCGCTGATCCTCTGCCCGGCTCGCTGAGGATGCGGGCGAGCTGCATACGCGAGCTGATGTTGAGCTTGGCGAAGACCTTGTGCAGGTGGTATTCGACGGTCCGCGGGCTGATGAACAGCCGGGCCCCGATCTCCGGGTTCGAGAGGCCGTCGCGGGCGAGGCCGGCGATCTGGGCCTCCTGGGGGGTGAGCTGGTCGCTGGTCTCGACGGTGCGCTTGCGGGCGGTCTCGCCGCTGGCCCGCAGCTCGCGAGCCGTGCGCTCGGCGAACGGTCCCGCGCCCATCGTCGTGAAGCGCTCGTGTGCGGCGTGGAGCTGCTCGCGCGCGTCGCGCCGCCGGCGCTCGCGGCGCAGCCACTCGCCGTACACGAGCTGGGCTCGGGCGCACTCGACGCCCAGGCGGCTGTAGCCGAGCAGGTCGATCGCCCGGCGGTAGAGCGCTTCGGCCTGATCGCCGTCGCTCGTGAGCGCCCGCGAGCGCGCCTCGACACCGAGCGCCCAGTTCGTGCCGCTCGCCTGCGTCTGCTCAGACAGCCGGGCGACGGCGCGACGGGCGAGCTCAAGGTCGCCGCAGTGGACCGCGGCCTCCACGAGCTCCGGGAGCGCGGTCATGTAGAAGCCGGCCGGGTTGTGCTCGAGCTCCCGCTGGGCTGCGCGCAGCGCGTGGTGGTATCGACCCAGCCCGTTGTAGTGCGTCGCGGCCGCGTGCTCGGCGTGGCGGACCAGGATGCCCTCGCCGCGGGCGGTCGCGTCGCGGATGCTCGCGCTGACGATCGCTTCTGCGTCGCGGCCCTGGAGCGCGGCCAGCCCGATCCGGGCATGGCTCATCGGGGCGTCGCCGGTGGCCTCCATGATCGAGTCGGCTTCGGAGAGCAGCGTCTCGGCGACGGCGAACTCGCCGGCGAGCACGTGCCAGGCCGCGAGCGTATGGAGCGCGAGCGGGAGCACGGTGAGCGCGCCCGCGTCACGGCTGGTCTGGACCTGCCGCGCGCCGAGCTCGAACCACGCGTCGGCGTCCCACAGATCGACCGCCACCCAGACCCACGCCATGTCGCCGACGCCCTGCGCGCCGCGGCGACGGAAGGCGGTCAACGCCCGCCGGAGCGTCGGCGCGCCGGCCGCGAAGCCCTCGACGTAGCGGGCTGCCAGGCCGTCGAGCATGAGATCGGCGGGGCTGCGCGGCTCCGGGACGGGCGAGGCGGCCCGCGCCGCCGCGGCGACCCCGAGGGCCCCGCTCCCGCTGCCGAGGTGGTTTGCGAACGAGGCCGCCCAGATCGCCTGGAGGTAGCTCGCGCGGGCCAGCCCGCCGTCGAGGGGCTCCAGCCGCTGGGCGGCGGCGACCAGCAGCGAGGCGGCGTCGCGGCCCCGGCGGGTGGTGAAGGCGATCTGGGCCTCGAGCAGCTGGCGCCGGGCGTCCTCGATCTCGTCCAGCGGTCCCTTGCCCGCGCTCACCAGCAAGGCGAGCGCGGCATCCGCCGCGCCGGAGGTGTGGGCGGCCTGCGCCGCCGCCAGCGCGCGCTGCGCGCGCCGCCTCGGATCGGGTGTCAGCTCGACCGCGCGGTCGAGGAACGCGGCCGCCGCGGCGAGGCCGCCACGCGCCTGCGCGCGATCCGCGGAGACCTCCAGCTCGGCGGCGACCGCCTCGTCGGGACCGTCGGCCGCGTGCGCCAGATGCCACACGCGCCGGTCCGGATCGACGCCCGGCGGGATCGATTCGGCCAGCGCCGCGTGCACCGGCCGGCGGTCGACCGGGGGAGCGAACCGGTAGACGGCGGAGCGGACGAGCGGATGCCGGAAACGCACGCGGGAGTCCAGGGCGATCAGGTCATCGGCGCCCGCCATCGCGGCGTCGACGTTCACTCCCAGGCGGCCGGCGGCCTGGCGCAGCAGCGTGGGGTCCCCGATCGGCTCGGCGGCGGCGATCAGCAGCAGCCGCTGGGTCTCCGCGGGCATCCGCTCGACCCGCCGGAGGAAGCTGCCTTCGATGCGGGTCGGCAGCGAGGCGGCGTCCGGCAGCCCGAACCCGCCCGCGAGCTCCGCAGGCGTCAGGCCCCGGGGGAGCTCCAACAGCGCCAGCGGGTTGCCCCGCGTCTCGGCGATGATCCGGTCGCGCACGAGCGTGTCCAGCGGCCCGGTGATCACGGAGTCCAGCAGCGCGCGGGCATCGTTGTCGCGCAATCCCTCCACCACGAGCTCGGGCAACCCGGCCAGCTCCCGCTCCTCGCTCGGCTCGCGCACCGAGAACACGATCGCGACCGACTCGGCCAGCAACCGGCGCGCCACGAACGTCAGGACGTGCGCCGAGGCCCGATCGAGCCATTGCGCGTCATCGACCAGGCACAGCACGGGCTGCTCCTCGGCCACCTCCGAAAGCAGGCTCAGAACCGCCAGACCGACCAGGAACCGATCCGGCGCCTCCCCGGCGCTGAGACCGAACGCCGTCCCGAGCGCATCACGCTGCGGACCCGGGAGCCGATCGAGCCGATCGAGCATCGGCGCACACAGCTGATGCAGCGCGGCGTACGCGAGCTCCATCTCCGCCTCGATGCCCACCGCTCGCACGACGCGGCACCACGACGCCCGCTCCACCAGGTAGTCCAGCAGCGCCGTCTTGCCCACGCCGGGTTCGCC
>JAXDHL010000212.1:0-3466 GCA_034664525.1 Solirubrobacteraceae bacterium | reverse complement strand
CCGCGTCCTCGATCTTGGCCCGGTACTCCTCGACCACCGACGCGTCGTCGTCACCGAGCTCGCGGCGGATCGAGTCCATCTGCTTGCGCAGGATGTACTCGCGCTGCTGCTTCTCGGCGCCGGACTGGACGTCCTCGCGGATGCGGCGGCGGATCTGCAGCTCGGCCATGCGCTCCTTCTGCAGGCGCACGGCGAGCTCGAGCCGCTCGGTGACGTCGAGGGTCTCGAGGACCTCGACCTTCTCCTCGAAGGCGACGTCGGGGGCGTAGCCGATCGTGTCGGCCAGCGGGCCGGGGTCGCCGATGGCGCGGAGGAAGTCCGCGACGCGGCGGTCGGCGCCGCGCAGCTCGAGGATCTCCTCGACCACGGCGCGGTACTCGCGCTCCGCCTGGCGGGTGCGCCCGTCGACGGGGATGTCGTCGGTGCGCTCCTCGACCTCGACGAAGAGCCGGCCCTGGCTGTCTGAGGAGCCGGCGCCGACGACGCCACGGGCGACGCCGGAGAGCTGCACGGCACGGCCACCGCCCGGCATGCGGACGGCGTCGGTGACGGCGGCGATGGTGCCCACGGCGGCGAACTCGCTGCCGTGCCGGGGCACGAGCAGGACGCGCTCTTCCTCGCCGGTGTCGACGGGGAGCGTCACGTCCATCGTGGGGAAGACGACGGTGTCGTCCAGCGGGATGAGCAGTAGTGAAGTCACAGTGTTTTGTCGCTTACCGATCGTGGGTTACTTGCGATCTGAAAGCATTGTAGCGGCCATGAAGTTGCACGTGCAAGCATCCGTCGGCCGCGTAGGCTCCCGGCGCGCATGAACCGCATCTGCGTCTACCTCGGGTCCAGCCCCGGCGGCGACCCCGCGTTCACCGACGCCGTCGCCGAGCTCGCGCGCGAGTGCGTGCGGCGGGGGCTCGGGCTCGTCTACGGCGGCGGCGACGTCGGGCTGATGGGTGTGCTGGCCGACACCGCGTTGGCGGCCGGCGGCGAGGTCATCGGCGTGATCCCGCAGGGCCTGCTCGCCCGCGAGGTGGGCCATCGCGGGCTGGCGGACCTGCGCGTCGTCGGCTCGATGCACGAGCGCAAGGCGCTGATGGCCGACCTGGCCGACGCGTTCATCGCCGCGCCGGGCGGCGTCGGGACGCTCGAGGAGCTCGTCGAGGTCTACACGTGGGCGCAGCTCGGCATCCACGCCAAGCCGGTCGGGCTGCTCGACACGGGCGGCTACTGGGGCCCGCTCGAGGCCTGGCTCGACCATGCGGTCGAGCAGCGCTTCCTGCGCCCGGAGCACCGGGCGATGCTGCTCGCCCACCCGGAGCCGGCGCCGCTGCTGGACCTCCTGGCGGCGTGGCGGCCGAGCGGTGTCACGAAGTGGCTCGACCGCCCAGAGCGGTGAGCTCGTCGAGCGCGCGGCCGAGCGCCTCGGAGGCGACCTCCACGCCGGGCTCGAGCCGCGCGTCGGCCAGCAGCCCGAAGAAGACCCGCCCGTCGTAGGACATCACGCCGACGCTCAGCCCCTGGTTGGTCGGGTTCAGCGGCACGGCGGGGTAGACCTCGAGCAGCCGCGAGCCGTTCATGTAGAACGGCTGCTGCGGCCCGGGCACGTTGGACACGACGACGTTCATCGCCCGGATCCCGCCGATCGCGCGGACCATGATCCCGGCCACCAGCGGCGGCGCGGCGCCGGTGGCGCCGACGAGCATCGCCCCGGCCCGGACGGCGGCCGACTCGCGCAGCTGCTGCATCTGCGCGCGTACCGTGCGCACGCGCTCGCCCGGGTCCGGCTCGTGCACCGGCAGGTCGACGAACACCGTCGAGATGCGGTTGCCGCCCGCGTCCTGCTCGTGGTCGCGGCGGATCGAGACCGGCACGAGCGCGACCGCGTCGCGGCCGGCGAGATCGACGCCCGCCTCGGCGAGGTAGTCGCGCAGCATCCCGGACACCGCGCCGAGGATCGTGTCGTTGACCGTCCCGCCGGCGGCCTTGCCGGCCGCCTTGACCGCGGCCAGCGGCAGCGAGCGCATCGCGTAGCGGCGGTTGGGGGAGATCGTGCGGTTGAGCGGCGTCATCGGCGCCTGCGGCCGCTGCCGGGCGAGCTCGGTGGCCAGCTCGGTCGCCTTGCGCAGCTCGCCGGCGGCCTGGCGCGGCGTCGTGTCCAGTGCGCGCAGCGTCGAGTCCACGAGCACCTTCTGCGCACGCACGAGCGGGGTTGCCGCCAGCTTCGCGAGGTGGCGCCGGCGGTCGAACGTCCGCGGGGTCCAGCCCCCTTCGGGCGGCCGGATGTCCATCGGCTCCGGCGTCGGGTCCAGCAGCACCATGCCGATCCCGATCGCGGCCATGCCGTCGACCAGCGCGTGGTGCATCTTCGGCAGCAGCGCCACCTGCCGGTCGGGCAGCCCGTCGATCACGTGCAGCTCCCACAGCGGCCGCGAGCGGTCCAGCCGTCGCGACATCTCGCGCGCGACGTAGCTGGCGAGGTGCGCGCGGTCGGGCGACGGCAGCCGGGCGTGGCGCAGGTGCCAGTGCACGTCGAAGCTGTCGTCGTCGATCCACACCGGGTTGGCCATCCCGAACGCCGGATCCGCCAGGCGCTGCCGGTAGCGCGGGATCAGGTGCAGCCGCGACTCGACGCGGGCGGCGACCGCCTCGGCGGTAATCCGACCCCACCCACCCTCGCCCTCGAAGATCAGGGCGCCGGCGACGGCCATGTTGACCGGGCCGCGCTCCGCCTGCAGGGAGGACCGGTCGGCGGCGTTGAGCGGCTCGGCGGCCATCAGACGAGCCCGCGCGCCTTCGCGCCCTTCACCAGCTCGGCCAGGACGGCGCCGCCGCCGTGGCGCGGCTTCCAGCCGAGCTCGCGGCGCGCCTTCGTGGTGTCCATCACCACCGACGAGCGGAAGACCTGGATCCAGTGCGCCTCGGCGGGCAGGAACGGCATCAGCGACACGACCGAGGCGGTGGCGTCGACCGCGAGGCTCGGCACGGGGAACGCGTACCAGCCGAGCTCGCGGGCGAGGTCGGTCATCGTCAGCGAGCCGTCGCCGGCCAGGTTGTAGACGCCCGGCTTGCCGCGGCCCTCGACGGCGGCGACGAGCGCCGAGGCCACGTCGTCGGCGTGCACGAGCTGGAACGGGACGCCGGGGTCGGGCAGCAGCGGGCGGACGACCGGCATGGCGTCGAAGATCCGCTTCAGCGAGCCCGGGAGCTTCTCGGTGGCGGTCACGTAAGGCAGGTGCTCGATCATCAGCAGCGCGTCGGCGCCGCCGACGATGCACGGGCGGAACACGAAGGCGTCCAGGCCGGATCCCTTGAGCGTCTCCTCCAGCGCACCCTCGAGCTCGGCCTTCTGGGCCGAGTAATAGTGCTCGCCGGTACCCCGTGGGGGGACCGACTCGGTGAGCGGCGACGGGTTGTCGGCGTGGAAGCCGTAGGCGGCGACCGAGCTGGTGTAGACGAGGCGCTTGACGCGCGG